>CALZIQ010000005.1:0-9355 GCA_945787735.1 uncultured Chromatiaceae bacterium
CTGGTCATTAACGTAATTCAGAATCACATACCAATGGCCCGGCGGAGTTTCTGAATCTGGCCCATCAGCCCAGAATTCAGCTAGCACCCGGGTATAATCACCACGTGGTACTAAGTTCGGTGCGTACGCCTCGCCGGTGTGTGGATTGATGCTGTGTCCCGTGCTGGAGTCACCGCCACTCATACGGTCATAGAAGGTTTCATATTCAGATCTCGTTTGCGGCAGGCCCTGGTTGTTGCCAATAGCCGCCGGTGAGATATCCCAGATTACTCCATCGAGCGGATCAAGGTGAGCCGCCCAAGCCAGCACCACGGAAAAATTCCACTGATACTCCTCGGTAAGTGAGCCGCCGTTATCTGTATCGATATAAGGCGGCGCACCGGGATCATGGTAGACCCAATAATCAAAATCATCGCGTTCATTGATTACAAGATCGTTATCAGAATCAGATAAAGCAAACGGCGCAACCTGTCCCCATTCAGGCCCAACAAATTCGGGTGTGGCCGCGCCAATCACATTACCCGATTGATCGATAAACTCATCAAACGCCAGTGGCTGCCAACGATTCATATCGACTATATCCGGATTGCCCGCCTCGGTCGGGGTCAAAGGTGGATTTACCGGGGTGTATGACTGAATGGCGTAGCCATTCTCTTCATTAGCGCCATCCTGCAGGCCATAATCAATCATGCATTCTGCAATGTAGTTACCCAATGCTGCGGCAGAGCCGTTTGAATAATTGGTGCTGATTATATCAGTGTCATACCCCAGATCCGACATCAGCTGATCAAAATTAGCTTGTGAGTCAGCCGCAGCGGGAGAGTCCTGAAATCTGTGCGTCAAAACACGGTAGGCGGCATAGCTGATCGCCTTTTCCTGCGAGGGTGTTGTAACAGCGGGCAAAGAGATGCCGGTAAATGAACATGAAAACCCATTTACCGTTTTGCCTAAAATAAAGGTATCGGCGACATCATCAAAAACGGCCCATGCATCATACATAGCGGCAGAGGTATGAAATAGATTTCGGGCATGCACAGTCGGGCGGGCAAAATCTAGGCGGATGGCAGATAATAGGGCCTCGTTCCACAAGCGGGCAACCGAGTGTTCATCACTGCTATCATTTTTGTTTGTAGTGTTATCGTTGTAAAGAATACAACTTGATAACAGTAATGAAACCGGCATCAGAATCACTACAAAATTATACTTTCTCATGCCAACCAAACTTTTTTGTGCACAAATTCGATAATTGCTAGGCTACTGATTATAGGCGTAAGTAACCCCATACAACAAGCACCAGGGTCAACATGTAAACAGACAAGATATGATTTTGCAACGCCGAGCAGGGCGATAGAGAACGACTTAGTCACCCGCCTCGTGGTTATTATCTTGGATACGAAAGACGCTCGACATATTCCTACCCCCTTCCTTCGATGCATATAATGCCTGATCTGATTGTGATAGCCAGGCTAGTGCATCTTTATCATCATGATTGACCTCAGCTACGCCTAAACTTACAGTAATAGGGATTTGAACATCTTCATAAAAAATCACCGCAGCTTCTATCGCCTTTCTCAGACGTTCACAAAACACCATACCACCTTCTGTAGGCGTATCAGGAAGGATGACACAAAATTCTTCACCACCATAACGCCCTGCAATATCTGTCTCACGTTTATGATGACTTAAAAGACTAGCGACTGTACGAATAACTTCATCCCCGGCTTGATGGCCGTGGGTATCATTCACCTTTTTAAAGTGATCGATATCGAACATCACTAGTGCAGAAACAGCATGACTACGTTTTACCCGCTTAAATTCTAGATTGAGATAGCCTTCCCAGGTAGCTCGGTTAAGGAGTTGAGTTAGCCCATCAACCTGGCTTAGCTGCTCAAGCTGTTTGTTTGCACTTATGAATTCCTGTTCACGCAGCGCCGTATCGGTTACGTCATAAATCATCAAACAGACTTTATCAACCTCACCCTGAAGATTAATCAAAGGAAAAATAGTAAGATTCTGAAACATTTTTTCAGACTGACCAGTGATCGGCCGAGTGCTTTCAAACCTGACGAAGTGTGAGTGCTGCTTCCACAATGTGAAGGCATGATTTTTGAGATGAAAAACTGATTCAACTTTTCTTCGCAATAGTGCTTCATTGACCTCGGGAAATACTGAAAAAATTGTCTTACCATCAACATCCACACGGGTTTTGCCACTGTGGTTTTCCATAAAACCATTCCACAGTGAAATCTGATAATCGCGATTAATGACGATTAAGCCAACATCAATAAACTGGAGAATACTAAACACCTCATGCAGTTCGTCCATGCTGTTATCAGTTTTGCTCATAATCCGTCCATTGCGTATTCAATTTTTTCTTTTAGAGCTTTAGTAGCCTTCTCTGTGAACAAAACCAGTTGGTCACAATTTATTTTGTCTCTGCCCAAAACATAACTAAGCTCAATCGCTAGAATATCTTTCTTGACCGCATCGGAAAGCATTTCTTCATTGGTATCCTTAGAGTAGATTTCCGGCAGTCCTTGACCAATCTTTACATCGAGTTGATCAGCGAAGCCTTTCAAAAAAGCCCCTACCAGGATGTTGGCAACATCCATCAAAATTTCCTGCCCAACCTTCTCTATTATTTCCCCTTGATAATTCATCAATGCAGCCAGTTCACCCACATTATCAGCATCGAAAATAATCATTGTTTCACCCGCCATCCCACCACCGATAAAGCCTTGATTGATCGCAACCACACCTGCATTACCAGCCGTAGCACGCAACATCATATCCAGCTCACAACGCGCCAGTGTGTTAACCTTTGGAACAGACATAACAACACCTTGATCGATCACCCTGGCAAGCAGGTCCGCAGCCCGACCCATGGCGATATTAGATAGTTCCTGGCACCAGTCCTTGAAATCAGAATCATCCTCAACTTCAGGCTCATCAGAGCCGGTAAGCACCTCCAGCACGCCATAGGCATCAAGTATTGTGCACAATTCTTCTGCATCAACAGGTTTTTTGATGAACGCGACTGCGCCAAGCTGCATTACGCGCGTGTAACTCTCAGGCTGAATATCACCGGAAATGACAATGGGCAGCGTGGGTAGATCATTCTCACGGATATATTCAAGCACGCCAAAACCGTCCATCTCCGGCATAGTCAAATCAAGGAACAACACATGTCCCTTGCCGGCTGCAATAGCATCAACCCCTTCAAGACCATTGGTGGCGAAGGTGATATCCACTTCCCAGTCTTTGGGTAAGGCGCGGGCAACTTGCTTGCGCGCAAAACTGGAGTCATCGCATATTATGATTGGGACGCTCATTTAAAAAGGTGTACGCTCTTAGTGGTTATTGTTACAAAAGTATTTAAACATCCAACACGGATAATCATATATTTAGTAGTTATTCATTGTATCGAACCAAGGTTAAATTCCTTAACCACCTGGCTAGAACAGTTTGTTTTTGATAAAAAAAGGTAACTCATTAATTAAAATAGTATTTTTTCAACAACAGCCAACTGGAATAAAACAATAAGGGACTCAGCATGAGCAATGTGGACACACTTAATACCGATTTTGGCATTTCTGGCAGTTTGAGATTCAAGAAAGACTCGAGTGGACTGATAATCATAGAAATCAACAATCAACATGCAAGCGCTGCCGTAAGTTTGCAAGGTGCCCACTTATTGTCCTGGCAGCCTGCTGGCGAAGAGGATGTGATCTGGCTTTCTCCAGAGGCTAAATTTAACATTGGAAAATCAATTCGCGGCGGAATTCCGATTTGCTGGCCCTGGTTTGGCGATCATGCCACGCAAAATGACTACCCTGCCCATGGCTTTGTTCGCACCTTACCTTGGCATGTTGTGCAGAGCGAAACACTCAAGGGTGGTGAAACCCGAATCGCATTGGCGTTCCAGCCCAATGATACGTCGAATAAATACTGGCCATACCTTACTCCGTTGCACTTAAGCATCACAGTCGGTAAAACTCTCGAACTCGAGTTAACAACGACTAACCAGACCGACAAAGAGATTGTGATAAGTGAGGCCCTGCATACATATTTCAATGTTAGCAATGTGCGCAATATCTCAGTCGATGGACTTAACAACTGCGTTTACCTGGATAAGGTTGATGGATTCAAACAGAAGCATCAAAACGGTCCGGTCAGTTTTGATGATGAAGTAGATCGTGTTTATATCGACACTGAAACAGACTGCATCATCCGCGATCCAAATCTATCACGCCAGATTCACATCAAAAAGCGCGGTAGTTCATCGACAGTTGTCTGGAACCCCTGGGTCGAAAAATCAAACCGCATGGGAGACATGGGGGAGAATGGTTATTTACACATGGTGTGCATCGAAAGCGCCAATGCTGCCGCAAACAAGGCCACGCTTGCCCCCGGCGGTGAGCATTCTCTTTGGGTGAGTTATTCAGTCGAAACCACTCAGGCCGGACAATAAAGTCCGGCCGTTTAGCCATTGTATTCGCTTAATTTGCGCCAGCGACCTGGCCGTAACATTGTGCCTTGGTACAAATGGGTGCTGGCATTTCACGGTGTGTCACCAACGCGGAAATGCCTTTTATCAAACGATAAATCCACCAGCCAACGGCAAAGATTCCGATGATAAAACCAACTATATAATAGAATAGACCAAGTGCTGCCATCGACATAAACAGCATGCCGATAAATGTTCTGACCAGCCACTCATGATGCGTGGCAATCAGCACCATTTCCTGACTCGGTATTTCTTCATGGTGATCAGCGTAATTTTTAAATTGATACACTTTAAGTGCGCTGATAATAAAGCCAACAGGCGCTGTCACCATCAGGATATAAAGTGTATAAACAAAGGCAAGAAAAACCACTTCTGACCAATTTGTGGTTTGGTAGGTTTCGGTGTTCATGATTTAGTCCTCCTCTGGCCGCATTTGAACTCAGCTTCAAAGCTGCCGCTAGCAACGCATAGAAGTTCATTACCCTTCAAGTATAGTACCTGACCAAAGAAATCAACATTTCCCTAACGAAATATTTATCGCTGATTTCTACGCTACACATTTAAAAACCACTCCTTCTTGCTTAGCCATTTAAAAGCAGTAATAGTAATACGAATCGTTCTTACTTGCGTTATCATAAATACCTAGATAGAATACCGCACAGTCAAGAATGACTCGCATTAATTAAAAATAAGGGGAAATTAATGAACCAACAAAAACAAACACTTATCTGTACAGCACTGGCAACCTTGGCAAGCACCCCTGCCCTGGCCAACAACGAGGTAGACGAACTGCGCCAGCAAGTAGAAAGTCTGCAAAACCAGCTTAACCAGACCACATCAGCAGTCGAAGGCATGATGAAACAGGGATCCGGTCCAAGCACCACGACCATCGGGGGTTATGGCGAGCTGCACTACAACAATATCGAGACAGAAACCGGTGGGGTGGTCACCGGCAAATCCAAGGACATCGACTTCCACCGTTTTGTCCTGTTCTTCAATCACGACTTTTCCGATCGAGTTCGCCTGTATTCAGAATTGGAGTTGGAGCACTCTATTTCCGGTGAAGGTCAAGTAGGTGAGATCGAGTTGGAACAAGCCTATATCGAATTCGATATTAATGAAAAACACACGGCTAAGGGGGGCCTGTTCCTGGTGCCGGTCGGCATCATTAATGAAACTCACGAGCCCCCCACTTTTTATGGTGTTGAGCGCAACCCAGTTGAGAAAAATATCATACCGGCCACTTGGTGGGAAGCAGGTGCAGGTCTAAGTGGTGAACTAGCCCCAGGGTGGGGATACGACATCGCCATGCATTCTGGCCTAAACAGCACAACAGGCGATATTCGCGGCGGACGCCAAAAGGTCGGCAAGGCCACCGCCAACGACTGGGCCCTGACAGGCCGCATCAAATACACTGGCATTGCCGGCGCCGAACTGGCCCTAACTGCGCAGAACCAAACGGATTTGGCCCAAGGTGCCAATGCCGACACCAACAGCGCCACCCTGATCGAAACCCACGCTATATGGAACAATGGTCCGTTTGGCGTCAAGGCGCTCTACGCCATGTGGGATATAGATGGTGCTGCACCAATGGCGGTCGGTAAAAACGAGCAAGAAGGGTATTACATAGAAGGTTCCTGGAAAGTACGTTCCGATCTGGGTGTGTTTGCTCGATTCAACGCGTGGGACAAGAGCGCGGGGGATACAACTGACAGCGAAGAGGAACAAACCAACATCGGCCTGAACTGGTGGCCGCATGAAGATGTGGTAGTTAAATTCGACATCGAAAGCTACGAGAAAGGCAATACCGAAAAGAACGGTTATAACGCCGGCATCGGTTACCAGTTCTAACTGCTAGTCAGTGGTAAAAACAAAACTACACACCACCCTGTTGTTCGCCCTGGCGTTGGCATCTCTTGCCACGCCTGCGGCGGCGCGGGGTGTTTATCTTACCCCCGCCGAATTCGTCCAAACAACTTTCGGAAAAGCAGCTATAAAACCCGAAGTCTTATGGTTATCAACTGACATACAAAATTCAATCAAGGCCATCCTGGGTCATAACTACCCTACACTGCGGCTGAGATACTGGCAGCAACAACAACGCACCGCTTGGGTATTGGAAGAAGTCGGAAAAGAAAAACCCATCACACTAGGCATCGTGGTTAATGATGGCAAGATTGAACAACTCAAGGTGCTAATTTTTCGTGAAAGCCGTGGGGGCGAAATCCGATATCCATTTTTTACCAAACAGTTTAAAGACTTGATGCTTGACCAGTCGATGCATCTCAACGGCCATATCGACGGCATTTCGGGCGCTACACTCTCAGTTCGCGCCAGCAAAAAACTCGCCCGCCTAGCGCTTTATTTACATAAGCAGGTCCTATCACCGCCATGAACAACCCTCTACGAATAAGGCTGAAATCAAAGCCTTCCCAACTAGTCATTTGGCACCGCCGCGCCGGACTCAGCGCAGCGGTGTTTGTATTTATACTGGCCATTACCGGCTTTCTGCTTAACCACACATCAGCACTTGCGCTGGACAAGCAACAAGTTAATTCAAAAATATTGCTTAATTGGTACGGCATCGAGCTACCAAACCAGCCCGTTCATTACATGGATGGTGAAATCCTCATCTCACAGTTAGATGATCAGCTTTACCTAAATGGCCATGCCTTGATACGAGAGAATAAAGCGTTGGTAGGCTTCAGCCAGACACCTATGTTCATCGCAGTCGCTTTGCCACATGAACTGTTATTGCTCACCCACCAAGGGAAATTGCTGGAACGCATCAGTAATCTCCCAACAGGCATTTCACAGATCGATGCGATTGGTATTAATCGAGAGGGTCAAATTGCTTTGCGAGGGAATGATCAAATCCTGCTGGCCGACCCTGATCTAATCGCTTGGCAAACGATTCAAAATGAAGCTATCGTTTGGTCAACACAAGGTGAGGCAACAACTGCACTGAACCAACAAATTATTTCAAACTATCAAAGCGAAAGCCTAAGTTATGAACGTATCCTGCTTGATCTCCACAGTGGCCGTCTACTAGGCAATTGGGGAATTTATCTTATGGACGCTTCGGCAGTCATACTAATCCTACTGGCTCTATCCGGTTTCTGGCGATGGCAGCAGGGCAGAAACAAAAACCAAGAATGAAATATAGCCAGCGAAACTCCTGCATTTACCCGTCCGTTGTTTAGCGTCAATCGGCAGCGAAGAAAAGCCTGATCAAAAACACTCAGCAATACCGTACAAAACACCGAAATTTCGACCATTTTTTTTCCTAGATTGAAGCAGTTCAGCTGAGTATATTGTATGATTAAGTGAGTCAGCATCACGCTTTTTTCTGGCCGTGTTGTATTTAGCAGGTAGGCGACCATGGCAGCATTTGAAAACCTCAAGCAGCAGTTATTTAAGCCTATTGACGCCTCGTCCCTAGTCGTCTTTCGAATCGGTTTCGGTCTGATTCTGCTATTAGATGTTATCCGATACTGGAATAATGGCTGGATTGCTGGGCAATTCATCGAACCCAAATTTCTTTTCAAATTCTACGGCTTCTCTTGGGTCGAACCCTGGGGCGGCGATGGCATGTACGTTCACTTCGCTTTCATGGGTCTTATGGCCTTGCTCATTATGTTGGGGGCCGCCTATCGCATCGCTATTATTTTATTTACATTATCCTTTAGCTTCGTCTTTTTACTTGATGAAGCACGCTACCTAAATCATTTCTACTTGGTTATTCTTTTTGCCGTTCTACTTTGTGTCATTCCTGCACATCGCAGTTTCTCCATTGATGCTTGGCTTAGGCCAAAGCTTCGCTCTGAAACTGTCCCAGCATGGACACTCTGGCTACTGCGTGCACAAATGGAAATCATGTTGATCTACGCCGGCCTGGTTAAAATCAATCCCGACTGGTTACGCTTAGAACCGTTACGCATGTGGCTGGCGGAGGCTGTAACTACCAAGGACTTACCATCGTGGATGGCATATCTTCATACTCACGATTGGTCGGTTGCTGTGGCGGCGTATGGTGTTATTATTCTGCATGTTGTCGGCGCACCATTGTTATTGTGGAAGCGTACCCGCTTAACGGTGTTTTGTATTTATGCTGTATTTCATGCGCAAAACCATCTCGTTTTCAGTATAGGCATTTTCCCTTGGTTCACATTATTCGCTTCTCTGTTATTCTTCGATCCCGATTGGCCAAAGCAAGTTTATCGACGTATCCGCACTTGGATAAAAAGAAACGGAGAAAAGACTCAAGTCAGCCAACCCATACAAGCACCGCTTTCGACCTATAACACGCCTCCCTTACATCAAAAAGTGATTATAATTTTCTTGGCATTTTGGGTGACTAGTCAAACGCTCATTCCTTTAAGGCACTTTCTTTATCCTGGCAATGTTGCCTGGACAGAGCAAGGGCAACGCTTTGCCTGGCAGATGATGCTGAGAGACAAAAGAGGGGTGATGAAAGTTATTGTGGTTGACTACGACAAACGTAAGGTTTGGGACGTAGATCCATTGGAATTCTTATCCGAAACACAATTGCGGGTTATGTCAGGCATTCCCGATATGATTCTTCAGTTTTCACACTTTTTAGAAGACTTTTGGGAGCAAGAGTATGGCAGTACACATGTAGAAGTATATGTGACTGCCTATGCCTCGCTTAATGGCCGCCGCCCAGAACTACTTATCGATCCAAAACGAGATTTAACCGAGATTAAACGAAGCCTGCGGCACGCGGATTGGATCATGCCACAGACGGAACCGCTAAAAGTGCCAGTCACTAACTGATGACCTCATAGAATCGTATACCTTTATGGGGATCATCATCGACGACTCATG
>CALZIQ010000005.1:9365-54853 GCA_945787735.1 uncultured Chromatiaceae bacterium
GAAACGAGATGCTCATGTCAAAACCATCATTCAGCTAATTTCATTGGCCAGCAAAGACGACACGCCATTGCAACACGTACTTAGCCACATCTAAGCATTTGCTACACACGCTCGCACATTTAAACGGCGCAAACGACGACGCAACCATACAAATCCGCAAGTAACCAGGGTGATTACAGCATCAAGGCTGCCCCCACCACCACTACTTGCGACAGCATTGCTCGATGGGGCAGCCGATTCTCCAGGCGGCAGTGTAGTATCCGTAACACTGGGTTGAGAGCTATCGTCTAACGAAGTGTCATCAGTATCACTCGATTGAGAGGTATCGTCTAACGAAGGAACATCAGCAACGGTGGTCACATCCATAATAAAGAGGGGTGTATCCTGCCCTGCCATGCCATAACCAATCTGGCCATAACCGTTGTCGCCCCATCCCCAGAGTGTGCCATCGCTCTGAATCCCCATGGAAACGGGAGAATCTAATCTCGCTGCAGCCACACTATTCCATACTATCTCTGTACCAATCTGCACAGGGGATGTCTGATCAGTCGTCGTTTCGTCACCGAGTTGGCCGGAACGGTTGTTACCCCATGCCCATAACGTTCCATCACTCTGAAGTGCTAACGTATGACCTCTGCCCGCTGCGATGGCATTCCAGTTTGATCCCATACCAACCTGCACCGGAGATGCCTTATCAATCTCTGTTCCATCACCGAGCTGCCCCCCCCAGTTAGCTCCCCATGCCCACAGCGTTCCATCGCTCTTTAGCGCGACAGTGTGATCATAGCCAGCAGAGATAGCAGTCCAGTCAGTCTCCGTGCCGATCTGCTCTGGTTCCTGGTCTGCAACTATTTTCCATAGTGTACCGTCACTTTTAAGTGCCGCACCCACTGCGATGGCGCTCCAGTTAGTGCCCGCGCCAATCTGCACTGGAGTTTGCTGGCCAGCCCTCCATTCCCACAACGTTCCATCGCTCTTAAGCGCAACAGTGAGACTAAATCCAGCTGCGACGGCACTCCAATTCATTTCCGTGCCAACCTGTGCTGGAGATGTTTTATCAATCGTCGTGCCGTCACTGCGCTGGCCAGAATCGTAATACCCCCAAGCCCACAGTGTCCCGTCGCTCTGAATCGCTACGGTATACCTTGCCCCCGCTGATACGGTATTCCAAGTTGCCGTTGTTCCGATCTGGGTAGGGAGAAACCTGTTCTCTTTTGTTCCATCGCCAAGCTGGCCAAAGACGTTATATCCCCATGCCCACATTGAGCCGTCACTCTGAAGTGCAATGGTATGATCTAATCCCATTGCAACTGCACTCCAGATTGTTTCTATGCCAATCTGTACAGGAGAAGAATTGGCTGCGGTCACTCCTCCGCCAAGCTGTCCGAAATCATTGTTCCCCCATGTCCACAGGGCCCCGTCAGTTTGGATAGCCACGACATGACCATGTAAACTACCCTGCTCTCCCATGAAAGAACCCGCGGCAATAGCCTGCCAAGTCGTTCCGCTGCCAACCTGAACGGGTGAAGTTCTGTTGGTCGTCGTGCCATCACCAAGCTGACCTGTATCGTTAGCGCCCCATGTCCACAGTGTGCCGTCACTCTTGAGTGCCACAGTAAAGTTCAAGCCTGTTGCGATGGCAGTCCAATTCATTGCCGAGCCAATCTTTAACGGAGATGTTTTATCAATCGTCGTACCATCACCAAGCTGCCCGGAACTATTGTCACCCCAGGCCCACAGTGTCCCGTCATTTTTAAGCGCTACACTATAGCCCCAGCCCGCTGCCATAGCGCTCCAGTTTGAATGCGTACCGATCTGCACTGGAGATGGCTTATCAATCGTCGTACCATCACCGAGCTGCCCCCCCCAATTATCTCCCCATGCCCACAGCGTTCCATCATTCTGAAGTGCTAGAGTGTGACCACTTCCTGCAGAAATAGTGTTCCAGTTTGTCTCATTACCGACCTGCACTGGGGAGGTGCGCTGCGCGGAACTATAGCTGCCCCATTCCCACAGTGTCCCGTCATCTTTAAGCGCTACGGTATTTCCCCGGCCAGCAGCTATAACGCTCCAGTTCGTCTCCACGCCAGTTTGTATTGGTGTTTGACCGGCCCGCCATTCCCACAGCGACCCATCGCCCTTAAGCGCGACAACATCATCCCACCCAGCTGCAGCAGCACTCCAATTTGTCTCCGACCCAATCTTGACAGGAGTAAGTTGACCGCCCCCCCACCGCCACAGTGTCCCATCGCTTTTGACCACGACCGTGTGACGGCCACCCGCCGCGATATCTGGGCTTATGGCGATGGAAGCTTGCGAAAGCAAAAGAAACAGAAATGCAACGAAATATAAAAAGATATGCCGAATAGTTTCTAAAGAGAATGGCAAAGTTGCACTCTGTTTCCGATCATTCACTTTCAATGATGGGACAAACGGCCTGCCATAACCATAGGGGCAGCCATTAGACTACCCCTTTGCCCCTAGGGAGTAATCGTTGAAGACCAAGTAACAAGAACATAAAGAATGAAATAGCCCCACCACCAGAACTATCGGAGGCACTAGCAGTTATGTTGGAATCTTCCGACTCAATTTGGGTAGCATTTATTTCATCTGTAGGTGCTATTTCTTCAGTATTGGAGGCACTATCTGCAGAGCTGGAATCGTCAGCCACAACATCGCTAGTATTGGTTTCATCTGCAGATACTGTTTCTTCATCATTTGCAAGCGTTGTCACAGAAAAAGTATCACTGACACCACCAATTGTCACAGTAGTCTGCACTTCTGTTTGATAGCTGCTTGATGACATAAGCCGTACCTGCACCGAGTCTGTATTATTCACCACCCCAGGAAGATTGGTGAATTCACCACCATTGATGCTGTACTCTCCACCTGTAATAGTAATGTCTGCAGAAGCAGGCAGACCAGATATAGAAATAGCAACCGCACTGGAAGTCACGAGGCTTCCTAGCGCAACGTTATTTATGTCAGGAAAAATAAAGTTGTCTAGTCCTGCTGATAAGTCGCCATCAAGTTTGATAACAAACATTCTTGGTGTATCGCCCTCGGGCCCAAGAAATTCGATGCCGCCAGCATCACCACTTGCTGTTGAATATGTATATCCGGCGACAAACACATTTCCTTCGGAATCCAAGGCTAGCCGCCGCACTGTCTCAATACTATGACCGCCGATATAGGTCGAGGCCAGCAACGACTCTAGCGTAGCATCGAATTTCGCCACATAGGCATCAGCTCGGATTTGCCCATCGGCCGCAGTAATGCCGCCATTAATCGAAGTATTGTAAGCCCCTGCCGTAGTCGGCAGGTCCTCGGAGTATGTCGTACCACTGATATAAATATTACCTTCAGCATCGGGTAACACACGCCAACCTGAATCATAATCGTCACCGCCGAAATAAGTCGCGCCTAGCAGCTGAGTCAAATCTGCACTAAACCTAGCGATGTAAACATCTTCGTCTCCACCATTATAGTCGCTATCGAAAGCGCCAGCTGGGATAGGCAAATTGTTTGAGTCAGTCCGACCTGAGACATAGACACTGCCATCGGCACCGATACTTATTGTCTCTGCTTTTTCATAGTTGCTGCCACCAAATAAGGTGGCCGCCTGCAGGCTTTGCAGATTGCTATCAAACTTCGCCACAAATACATCGCCACTGGTATTATCATCTTTAAGCTTGCCGTTATGGCTGCTGTCATAAGCGCCATCGGTCGTGGGAAAATCAAACGAATCGGCACGTCCCGCGATATAGACACTGCCATCATCGGCAAGGGCAATACCGCGCGACCCATCCCGCGAAGTACCACCGATAAAGGTCGCCGCAAGAAGCGTCGTTAATTCATTGTTAAACTTGCCGATGTAACCATCACCACCACCGCCATTGTAGGTTGTATCATAGGCGCCTGGGGTGGTGGGCGTGTCAAAAGAATCCACCCAACCGGTGACAAAGATGTTGCCATCGGCATCAACGTCGATACCGCCAGCCTCATCCCACCAATCGGCACCGCCTATAAAAGTCGACGCTAATAAATTCTCTAAATTCCCATCAAGCTTGGCAATGACACCATCAGCCATACCATTAAAGTCTTCATCATAGGCACCGCTCGTTGTCGGATATTCAGTTGACCTGCTCGCCCCGCCAGCAAAGACGTTGCCATTACCATCCAGCACTACGCCAAGAAACCAGCAATCATTAACATAGGTCGCTGCCAGCAGGTTAAGGTCGTTGTCAAACTTCGCGATTATGCCATCTGAACGACCTGCTTCGAGCTCGACATCATAGGCCCCAGGCGTTGCCGGGAAATTGTCGGCACCAGTCTGGCCCACAATATAGAGGTTACCTGCGCTATCGGTGGTGGTGCTATAAACAACTATCGAATCGTTTATCTCTACGAATGCAGATGCCAGCATCGGATCAATCACCACAGGACGTGACCGATCGTAGCTGCCAAGCGTGAAGCCGTATTCACTGCCAGCCACCTGGTAAACAACTGGAACCGATTGCTTAGTGCCATCATTCAGCGATTGATAGGCGATGGGTGCGGTAAAACTGACTTTGCCGAGGCCCGTCTCTGCAACAAGCTGGCCGGCGTCATTCACGTCTAGCGTTTTGATACCATCCATTTTGATCTTGATGGTTTCCGCACTTGCGCCGGGCTTAAGGAAAAACAACTTCTCGACATTGTCCCCACGTGCATGTAGACGTAGCTCAATGCCTGAATAAACTTCTCCGAAGCTGAGCTCTTGATAGGCGGCGGACTGATGTCGTTGCTTACCTGTGTCACTTTTGCTTTGACTTGCACTAATGTAATTGAGCCTGACTGGCGTCGCTTCTTCGCCTTTAAGATCGAGTGTCGACGAACCTTGCAATGATTCTGAGATCACCCATCCTTGGCTCTTATTCGCACCGTGACCGGCAAACACATGCAGAATGTCACCGTCGCTAGTAACAGCCACGGTGCCAGCAAAGGTCTTGGTGAAATATTCGATGTCTTTGTTTTGGAGTTGCCCATTATTTTTAATAAAGGGCAGATTGGACAATGTATTAACGAGATGTTGTTGCTGCTGAGAATCAACCGACTTGGCTTCAACAACAGCTATATTGACGAACAAACCCAGTGATAAAACCGTCACCACACCCACTTCAAACAACCGCAAACATGCTACCTTCATCGTACGCCCCTTCCTAACATTGTAGTTTTTATGGGCCCTAAACAACTTGGGCTTCTTGTTATTAGTCATTGCGGCGACAGTCATCGCCCATGGCCTGTTTTAATTATGCTTTGTCAGTATTTCCCCAGCTGAGAACTCAAGTTTTATTATCGTTAAGACGTTACAGCATTTCTCTGGATTTCAAAACAATTAATTTTTAGAACCTTAGAGTTAAATGAGATATTGCATAATTGCATATCCCGATAGTAGAGCACTAGAATTAATCTGTGACTCCGATGATAATCGACATCAGTCCGCAACTTAGATTTATCTAAGCGGTTTGCCCACCTAGTGCCCTTGCACCTGCATGGCTAAGCACTAAAATGAAGCTATTTTCTAGGGCCCACCAACTTGCAAACATGCAAGCTTCTCGAGTCCCTAAGCAGTAACGCAGTGGAGATTTTCAGCACCATCATAGTCGCCGCGCCACATGGAAAGCTATGCGAATAGCGAGCGAGCGCGACGTGTGAATAAAAAATCATCACAAAAACCTATCCTGATCATCCTTATCAGGCAGATAGCAGGCTTCGCCGCGGCCAAACCATTTGTAACGATTCCGCCCGATAAAACTATAAACTGCATCTCTAACAAAGCCTGGCACCAGACTAAATACATACAAAAGCGGCCAAGGCATTGGCAATTTTTTAAAAGCACGCAAGATGGCTGAAGATTTTATGAAAACACCATGATCATCTACGAGAACAATTGTAGTTAATTCAGCAATATTAAGCTTATGCTCGCGCATGATGTTTTTCGCCGTTTCTGATTGCAAAGGTACAAACTGAAAAATGCGCCTTTTATCACGCTTCAAAATAAACTGCACCCAGAACCAACAGAGATTGCAGACTCCGTCGTAAAGAATCACATTCGATAGTAAATTATCTTGGCCATCTGAAGACGAGTGACCTCTTTCTTCAGGTTTCAAATCCTGCTGCATCTCGTCTATTTGCCTTTAAAAATTGCATCCCGGTATTCCGGCAATCGATGGCCATTGCATACCTGAGGCCGTTTCGTCGCCACGTATCTGAAATGAAACCAGTCTTGCAGCCAAGGAGAAAGGGGCTTGAACACATCCGGGTCTGTTGTTCTGTCTGGCGTAATCAATTCAGCTTTGCCATTCCTCTCATACAACACGGCCAGAATTTTTCTATAGTCCTCAGGTGTTTGACTCAACATCCTACGAAACTCAATATATGGAATTAACAAACCTTCATCACGTAAAATCAGAAAATATGGATCATTGGATTTCAATATGCGCACAATATCAGTTTGATAATCAAAAAGGTAAGGCGGTGATGTAATCAAAATATGATTCGTCTGACCTTGTTCAGTATAGAGATTACTGAACATATTCAAGTTTTGCTCCGTTTTTAACCCTATATAAGGCATGGCGCAGTTGAAAAAATACAGCGCAGACAACAGATACAAACCCTTATTTGGGGTAAGTAGCCCTCGCCACGTATTATCCGCTCGCACAGTGCCATTTCGTGCATAGATGGCAACAGCCCCAATAATACAGACAGATACTAAAACAAACATGCTCAGCGTGGCGTAATAAAAACTCATCAGATCAAGGGCAAGGATTCCGCCATATAACGCGAGCAGACCCAAAACAAGGGCGGGATAATTCCACCAGTTTTTGGATAAAACAATACCTGCCTTGCCCTTCTGAAAGCGCGAGACAAAATCTGCCGACAGAAAAAGAAAATGAAGTGAAAATGTCATACTCGAAAAAGCAACGAAAAAGCGATAGCCGTTTAATCCGAGAATAAAGTGAAACCCTAATCCAAGCACTAGGCCAACATATTTCAGTCTTGGGATAAACAGCATGACGATGATCGCTGTCTCAATAATGAGTGCCGCATAGATGGCGATGTAATGCGTCCACAAGGCATCCGCCAGGCCAAAAGGAAGTGGGTATAACTCCCAAAGTTTAACTGCACAGCTCGTTTCAGGATTTAGAAAATCAGTATTCAGCTTATGGAACACGCCTTAAAAATACATAATAGCCAGCATTGCTTTACCAAATGGGGCAAAGGATGCATAGAAATCACCTGGTGTTATACGCAAGACATGTCTTTGCTGCACAAACACATACAGGAATGAGAGCAACATCCCAGTCATCAGGAATAAGCGCATCAAGGTATGGTTCGACACTATCGGCATTGTGTCCAATGTGGCGGAAAAGCCGAGCAGCACAGAAATAATGAACGGGTATATCAGGCGAGGCTTGAGTACGGCGACTAAACTGAAAAAAGTGGCCAATATGTATAAGATTCCGGGATCGGTTACGCCGGTTTCACTAATACGTCGTGCAAGATGGAACAAGCAGAATACGGACCACATCCAAATAAAGGCTGTGCCCTGGTCATCGTATTGGCTGTTATCCGCCTGCCCAGTCTTGAACATCTCTTTCATTTGGATATCACTGCCAACAGATTCATTCTAACTCTATGGACATTTCAGTAAGCTTACAGCTTTTTCTGCTTGGGCGGGATAAGAGGCTTGCGCTCTGACATCTATGGCAATTTCGTCTGGCGCTTCACAGGCGTCCATAAAACCATTAGAGAAATGCAGTTCACGGCTACAGATAAAAAAACAGGCGCTTTTCGTCAGAATCCTGAGAGAAAGCGCCTGTAAACACTAGGCGATACTATACTTGTGACTTGTCTTAACTAGTCGCTGCGACCCCTGCCAAATGGATAGGTCGGTCTTGCACCAAATACCGCATTCCAGCCACGTGGCCCTGGCCCATCTTCACGGTCGGCCTCATACGAACCTGCCTGGTTATCACTGACATTGTCATAGCCTTGGTAGTAGAAATTCACAGTATCTTCAGAACGGCCCTCTTCTTCCCAGGCAAAGATCTGTCCAAACCAGGTGATCTTGATGTCATCGCCAGGCGAATAGCTGACTCTACCACCGCCACTTTCGTCGCCGTCTCCATTGCCACCAAGCGTACCGCTGCTGGTCAGCATATCGCCGGCGACTTCGCGCCGCACGAACATCCAGTCATCACGACGGCCAGCATTGGTTTTTTGCGGGATCAAGCTATAGGAATCCTCCGAAATCTGTTCGATATTCATAGTGAAGCCCGTCGGACTACCGTTTGATCCATCGATATTGGCTTTATATTCGAAGAGATGGTCCCAGGTAAAGCCCTGCTGTGGAATTTTAGACGCAATCCGTTGGGTGAACTCAACAGATGGCAAGCCACTGCTAACAGCCCAACCTGAGCGAACAACCGACCTGTCAGAATAGCCATTCGTGTTACCAGATGCACCACCGCCATCGACCAACTGCAGGTTAATTATCCCGTCATCGCCGCGCAGGGCGACTAACGTTTCACTGGAGTACGGCAATGAACCAGCGCTGCCGCTGGCATCAGAGTCTGTCAGGATAGTGCGTATGTATTCTTGCCCATCACTATTATTAGAAACGAATTGCTGCAAGAAGCCAACGCCTCCCTGTGTGCCACTACAGCTCATACCCACCGGACAGTTGGCGCTGATCGCACCATCGGCCACGCTCCAGGCACTGAAGTCGATGGGAGAACCTGCAGGGTCGCTGACATCAAGCGGCACATCTTCGAATTGAAAGGCGTACTGCGCATTGACTGTGTTAGGCAAGCGCTGTATACCCCCAGAGGTTCTGTTATCACTGTCATTACTTGGCATGTTTCTTCCGGCAGTATAAGCCGGCATCGAGGGCCTCGAGCCAAACTGGCCCTCAAGCCACACAGCCGGATTTATATCACCGCCGAATTGAAAGAATCGGGTCACCTGATCGGTTGTGCGATTTTCAAACGCCAGGTACTCCTCCTTCAGGGCCTCAAAACCAGGCATGTACTCGTTATCTGAGAAATCTTCCAACTCTTGCCAATGGTTATTGCTCTGGCCAACCCATTTCGCCGCCACGGTATCGCCTGGATTCCATGACACGGTTACGCCATTCAAGGTTGCCGACCCTGATGGGGTCATGTCGCCTGCAGTAATGCCCAAGGCAAAACCCAGTGCTTCTTGGGCATTCCTAGGACAACCATTGTCACAATCACCACCGCTGGCCGACTGATCCCTGGAGCCAGTAATCTGGACAAACTCTTGATCTACACGAAGCGAGGAACCGGTCATAATTCCAACTTCATTGAGATTAGCTTCAAACAAAAATGAAGTGCTAAATTCAGCATTAAACTTGCCGCCGGTCTCACTAAGAAATTGCTCATTGGTAATGTTTGGCTTGCCAACTTCTGCCGCCCAACCGGATTCAGTAATATTACTCATGGAGAATTGAACATCTGACCCGTCGAAATTATTGGCAGTGTCATTGCTCAAGATCTGCCGGCTGGCGAGTCCTGTATCCGGAGTGGAATCTGCGGGATCATTACGCTGAACAAAATTCTCTGTCGAGAAAGGCAGGGTGTCAGCATTGCCAGTCAAGCCTTTGTCCATGATTATTGTGTGAATCTGGGCGATATTACCCTCATTATCGAGGATGTTCTGCTGGAAAAAGCCGGAAGATTCGGCAACGGTTTCACAGGCAGTGCCTGATGGACATGATGCAGAGACAGTCCCACCCTGGGATGCCCATTGACCAAACGCCATCGGAGCTGCTGCATGCGCGACCCCGGTCATCGACAGACAAGACATCATCGCACTACCAAAGACTAACTTTTTCATCCCCACTACCCTCACTATTTTTGTTATGTGAGTGCTGTGTTCACAGCGTTCTACCCAAATTCACTTAACTACAAAAACTCACTTTACAGAATCAGGATCAAAATCACCTGCTATCACTCAGTTTTATACACAGTCGTTCTTCCGTGTCGGCCGTGAATTATTTAGTTATATTGGATCGACTTCTCAATTTCCAAAAAACGCTGGCGACGCAACTCGTAACGCTCTGGATCAGCCAAACGCAGGGCTCCCTCTCCCCTCTCTCGCTCTGCCAACAGTTCTTCACGCCTTAAGGCCGACAGCTGTTGACGCTCATCGCGAATTTTCCGCCTCAATTCCAATTTGCGACGTTGTTGCTGGGCTACATCGATAATCCGCTCACGATGAGCTGGGGGCAGTTGCGCGAGGCGTTGATCCCAACGCTGCCCTGCCAGTCTGTTATCAGATGCCTGCGAACGCTTTGTCATCGTCCTCAGCATTGCTTCGCCTTCCATGCTCAGCAGCGGTTCTAGCATCTGCCCATCAGCATCACTTTGTGGTAACAAACTCAAACCTACTAGCAATGGCTTGGCGCCCATTGTCGAGCCGGACTCACCGTAACGAAATACTGAATTCATACCACGGACAAGTTGTTTGAGTCCCTGTTCCAGTGGCTGGTTCTGAATCGTAACGCTTACCTGTTGCTCCACCCGCGGATCCATCAACACTTCAATACCTGATAACATTGCGATCCGGCTTAGCACCGTTTTTAATGATACCTGTTCAACCTGAAGCGTCAACACATCATTGTTCGGATCATATTGCAGTTTTTGTGGCGATAGTCCCTCTGCACTATTTACCTCCATCACGCCAAGCAAGAAGAATACTGCCAAACACGTGGGCATGAATGCCAAAGGCTTTTGACGATTATTAACATTCAAATGTGTCGTCATAATGCTGAGAGGTCCGCTCATATGCCGCAAAAGAGTCAACCTTAACACTCGCCTTCTTTGCAAAGCCCACCGATCGCAAGACCACCTGTTGAGCCAGTACTTTCACCAGCACCACCAGCATACTCATAACCAACAGTGAGCTCATTGGCAGTCACAGCCTGCGGACCAGATTGACTATAAATTTCTATCAAGCCGCCAGAACCACCTTTTGAGCCGCTAACGGTGCCATCGGAATCACCACCAACCGCACTTACACTGCCAGCGTTGTATACGGCTCCCGCTGCAATCAGGGCTACCAAGTCGCCTGCATCACCGCCACGACGTTTTGCATCGCCGCCGTCTGCTGCAATCGCCGCTTCATTGCTGGCTTCACCCAACTCAGTAAGCATTGAAATATTGCCACCCTTGCCGCCTTTTCCATCAGTTGTGTCTATGTCTATACCGCCATTAGCGCTGATGGCACCTGTATTCGCAACTCGGTTATAACCCCAAAGCATGACATCACCTGCTGCACCTGCGTCACTCGCTTCGTCATTTATACCGACGTTCTTACCACCACTGGTATTAATTGTGGCTGCGTTTGTGGTGTGTTCCATGGTTTTTATATCAGGCAGGATGGGAAAAAACACCACATCAAACATACCGCAGTAATACTCAGTTTCCATGGATACATCGCCACCTTTTCCACCTTTTGCTGGCAGCACTCCATTGACACCCGGGGTAGCATCACCGCCGACAGCGATGATGTCTGCATGATTTTCAACATCACCACTTGGGGTCAGAAATTCTGCAGCAGTATCACCGAACTGAGTCATCATGCCAACCATACCGGCGTCACCACCGTTATTGCCGCTGCCACCACTCGCGTTGATTTCACCGTATCCCAACAGATATAAATACTGATCTAGGGAATGCAGCTTTGCATTCAGCTCGATGACAACTAATCCACCAGCACCACCTCTGCCAGAGCCATCAGGAGCGGCATGGCCGCCTGATGCATCTATGTTGCCGGATATTTCCATATGACCTACTGGCTGCCAAGCTTCGGTTAGACTGCCGTAATCGACCTGGAACGTGACATCACCCGCGGTCCCACCACTAGCCACATCGCCACTGCTTGAGCCGCCCTTGCTAACCACGTCTCCAGTATTTGCCAGGGCCACCTGTAGTGCACCACTTGCATTGCGAATACCGCCGCCGTCGGTGTAAAGACCGATGTCACCACCGGTTCCTGCCGGCCCGTTGCTGGCATTTCCTCCGGCACCGATTAGATCTCCGCTATTTTTTACAACCCCCACACCTGTGACTCGGATTGCGATATTGCCACCGTCACCACCTTGTACGACGCCTGAGCCGCCATTAGTCGTAATAGCCGCTGAATTGAATCCATTGCCTAGGTAAGTCTTGATATCTACATCACCACCTTTACCTCCAGCACCGCCGGTAGTCGAGTTTCCTCCTGAGGTGATGATAGGCCCCGTGTTTTCAAGACCCGCTTCAGCAGCAAAATTGACATTACCGCCATCCCCAGCAGAACCAATACCACTGTTGTCACCACCCATAGTTGTGAAGGTGCCAGCGTTATAGATTGAGTAGTCAACGATAAAGTCGACACCGCCACCATTTTGGCCTGCAGCATGTGCTGAGGTATCAACAACGCTGCCCTGAGAACCGATATAACTGGCTGCATAAATCAAAATGCCACCACGCTCACCTTCGTCATCATCTTGGGTCGTGATAACACCCTCATTATGGACGTCGTTGGCAAGGATCAGCTGAAGATAATCGCCAGAGCCAAAGTTTAAACCGAATGTCAATGTTGCGCCCTGCTTAACGTGTACACCTGTAACCGGCGCTTCATCACCAATGGTTCCGTCACCATCGGAAATATATAAATTTCTATCCGTTCTTAGCACATAGGGCACGCCCTGCGCTGGCTCAGAAGTTACATTAGCTGCCACCGTGTTTGCACCGACTACAAGCGCATTTGAACCAAGATTCACTGAAGGGGTATAAGGCTGAAAACTGCTATCGGCCGGACTAGATTGCGCAGGACCTTTAACACGTAGACCCGCCATGCCACCGGGTTGAAATATATCAACGCAGCCACCGTCACCGCCTTTACCACCGTTGTTGCCGCCGTTACCACCAGAGGTATCGATGTAAAAGCCGTTAGCAGCCGAGGGAGAATCATTGGGGATCAATAGGCCAGTATCGTCTGCCCCCTGACCTGCGCTGAATGGCACGCTGCCATTGATGCAATTCGTCGCTGAACGAGCTGTGTTGGAACGATCGAAAAAACCACCGCCTCTTGAATCTGGAATAACATTATCAGAGTTTGAGCCAGTACTTGAGCCTGCATCGGAGGTGGAGCTAGTGTTGGAGCTGGTCCCACTTGTCGAAGATGTATCGGCGGCAGATGTTTGATTTTGGTTGTCAGTCACTGTCGCTGGTGGACTACTTTCTCCGCCACAGCCTGTGAGCAACAAGGCACTAGCGATTAGAGCTACAACAGGACGGAATACAAAGGTTTCACTGCGACGTGCAGAACAGTCGTCTCTCGTATACATGTGATTTTCTTCCCACCTCAGCAGGCCCTTGGGGCCTTTATTATCGATAGTCAGGACTCTCCCATCCCGAATGACTATCTTTTTTTGCAGCAACAGCAGACTTATACCTGCTGTTACCATCCACACTCAAACAGCCGAAGAATTTCCCCCTCTACGGCCAGTAGGGATAAAACCGAATCAAAAACCAAGACTAGACTGCGCTCTTCGAAATCTAGCTTTTCAGGCTTTATTCTCAGGCGATACTACTGAAGCCAATATCAAAAGTAAACCAGCACATACTTAATTGCATGGCTGTGCCTGCAGAGCCAAGCTTCCAATACGCTCATTTAACCTGCATTTATGCAAACCAAATATATTTTTATACTCCTTAATATATAGGATATAGGCCAAGACACGCCTCTATTCGCGATATCATTTGGCAAAAATGCACAAACTAATGCAAAATTCTCGACTTTAATGCTCAGAAAAAAATTATAAGTAAGACCCTCGGAATTACGTAAACAATAAATCACTAACGAGGATTGTCAGACTGGCACACCTGTCTATTCAGCCATCAACCAAACATCTTATTGAGGTTAGGAGCATCGACAAACATATCCATCAAGTATCAGCACGCTCATTTCAAATACTTGGCCAGCACTTTTTGCTGGCATGCTTGACATCAGCCAGTCAACGGATCATTTCGTGCCCCAGGCAGATGATAGCCGCTCACACCTCGAACAACTTATCGTAGCCATCCATCCTACCGAGCTGACACCAAACTAGGCAGACAGCATCCTCTTTTTCATGTACCTCTGGACCGCGACACGCCTGTCTTAGCAATAACATTGAGCAATAAAACAAAATTTATGTATAATCTTCAGCCTAATGCTCAGTAAAGAAAGTTGATAAAGCAAGTACAACTAGGTGTTACCTGCTGAATAAATAACGAGGGTTGGCAGACAGGGACTTCTGTCCATCCAACCATCAACCAAGCATGCTATAGAGGTTTGAAGCATGAAAAGTTTTTCTCTCTCGCCAACATCATTTCTTCGTTACGCATCATCTAAAGCCGTGGGCCATGCAATCTTGCTAGCCAGTTTGATGGCAACCAGCCAATCGCAGGCAGCGGATTATTTCGTGCCTCAGACAAATGATGGTCGCTCACACGCCGAACAACTTATCGAAGCCTTACGTTCTGCCGAGCTCACGCCAAACGAGGCTGACACAATCTTCATCGCTGCCGGCACCTACACATTCGACAATTACAGCGACGAGGGTGCCGGATACAACGCTCTACCGACTGTTAGCACTGAGATCACGCTCAAAGGTGCTGGCGCCGAGAGCACAATCATTGAACGAAACCAGTCAGCCTCGACCCCCATATTTAGACTGATGCATGTTGCTGCCACAGGCAAACTGACCCTTGAAGGGGTGACACTCCAAGGCGGCGAAACAACATGTATAGGAGATCCTCGCTGTGACTCGCAGTTCAACTTTCCCGGCGATACCGGAGGCGCTATTTTTGTAGCTGCGACAGTCGATCAACTAGACCAGCCGATACAGGGCCAACTGTACGTGATCGATAGCGTACTCACCGACAATTATTCAGAAAATTGCGGCGGTGCCATCCGCAACGACGGTGGCTTAGTCCATGTCGAACGCAGCATTATCTCGAACAACCGTACTCGCTATGTCATCGATGGTGCTGGCATCTACAATGACGCCCACTACAGCGAGGATAATGACAACAACGGCAACAGCAAAACGACTTTAGTCCGCGGTAAAACAACTGTCATTGACTCTAGCTTTATTGGTAACCTCGGCGGCGGCCAAGGCGCGGCAATATTCAATGAAAATGGATTTGTTAAGGTAAGCAATAGCAGCATTATCGGTAATTGGGCACGCTTCAATGGTGGTGGTATTGGCAATGGTTATGGCATCACCGAAATCGAAAATTCTACGATTTTTGGAAATTACAGCGGCCATCGTGGAGGGGGGGTCTATGGCGGGAAGAGCAGTGAGCTGGCAACTGACTCACAAGACTCGATTATCAGAATCAATAACTCCACCGTCACTGGCAACATGTCTGAAAAAGATAGTGGTGATGGCCACGCTGGCGGAGGTGGTATTGCTGTGTATTTTGGTTCGATTGAGATGCAAAACACCATTGTCAGCAACAACTCAGCGCCTCTGGGTATTGACTGCCGGGTCAATCGTTCGAGCGCCAAACTTATCTCTCTGGGAAACAACCTGATTGGCGACGCGAACGGCTGCGAAGCGATAACAACCGCCGGCAACAACGATCTTTATCAAGACCCCGCCCTGGACCTTTGCATGAGCAATGGAGAGCCGGGCAAGGCCCACTTGCCGCTGCGGCTTGCATCACCCGCGCGTGATGCCGCTGATGCTTTAGCCTGTACAAGCGTGGATCAACTCGGCCGCACTCGCAATAACTGCGATATCGGTGCCGTGGAATATGATGACTCTCCGAACCAAGGGAGTTTCAACCGCTCATGCCACATCGCCACAAGCGATGATTATGACAACGCTCTTCCTCCGCCCGATGAGGAAGATGGCAACAGCGAAGAAACACCAGCAGAATCAAATGAGACCGTTGTGCAATCATCTGATGAGAATCAGAGTACCGTTGAAACCGTCAGTCTGCCGGCAAATCCTGCCCCCGCTAGCGGCGGTGGTGGTACCGGCCTTTGGTTATCATTGCTACTACCTATCTTCGTACTACGTCGGGGCCATCAATTATCTACAAGGCTTTAAACTGTTTCAACCACTCAGTAGTACGCAACCAAGGCCCTGACAAAAACGGCATGCGATTCATACTAATTCTATTGCTGTTGACGCTATCACTTCACATTCAGGCGGGTGACACCTCGAATTCAAGCAATGGCACGAGTGAGTGCCAAACATGCCACAGCCTCATTTCCCAAGAATGGCAAAATTCCTGGATGGCACGCGCCTACAGCAATCAAAATTTTCAACGCAGTTATCAGCGCTGGAAACAGATGATTGAACAAAACCCCAAGGCGCTTGAAACCAATCCTCTTGCCGATCCGCGCCGCTGCCTTGATTGCCACGCACCGCTGAAAGGATATGGCGACGATAAGGCCGTAACAAATGGCATCACATGCCAGGCCTGTCACACAGTTCGCCGTGTTCGTCCCAGCGCCAGCGGTCACAGCCTGGTTTTTGATCATCGCGGTATCATCTATGGCAGCACCGAGCACCCTAGCAAAGACGCCCCACACAGGATCAAACACAGCAGAGACTTTGAGGATTCACGCCTCTGCGCCGGCTGCCATCAGGATCGCCTGGCCACAGGCCTGTTTCTGGAACGCACCTATGACGAATGGCTACACAGCCCTTACGCCAAAGAAGGGATCAATTGCAGCGACTGTCATATGCCACAAAGTCCCGGCCCGGCCACCGATAACGTCACCACACGCACTTCACACGCCTCTCATCAGTTTGCAGGGGGGCATGCCGATTCTCCTTTACTCAAGGGTGCAGCCCGCCTCGAAGTGCGTGAGTCAACAAATAAAAAACAAATCAACGTTACCGTCGTTAATGCTAACGTGGGACATCACTTCCCCACCGGTGGAGCCCACCCCAATAAATTGGTTTTACACTTAAGGCTGATAAACGAAGAGAACGAAAGCCTTTACCAACAACAGCGCGTATACCGCTACGGCTATCTTGATCTTAACGGTCAACCATTGCCGCCCAATAAAGTGCAAGACACCACACTCCGCCCCAAGGAATCTCGCCTCGAACACTTTCCTATTCCAGAGGATCTTGCACCTGCCAAAGTGATTGCATGGCTCGAATACCACATTATTCCAGAGAAAATCGGCCAAACACTGCCCCCCGATCTGTATCGAAACAGTTATGCACCAGTCATGATCGACAACGTAGAACTTCAGCTGGAATAAGGTAATAGCATTTGAAAAACCAATCATTCATAAGCTCAGCACAAGACTTTTTGTTTATTTGGTTTGATAACTTTTCAAATTATAAATATATAGGTTGTGCAATTTTGCAAGATTTGCGCTGCAGTTTCCCAAAGAGGAACATGTGTGCAATAAAAGGATTAGTTGGCTTAGGTGTTTGATTTGCAGGAATTTGATTAGTTGCAAGCTACTTGAATTGGAGTTTAGATGTGCAATTACAGGTGTGCAATTAAGTATGTAGTGGTTTACTTTTGAAAATTGCTTGAGTAGTATCGCTCAGAACTAAGATCTACTTAAAGATAAACCCAGAAACAAAGTTTATCTAAAAATATGTTGGCAACACCAACAATATAACAACTAAAAAGTTTAGGAGGAGCATCATGGGGCGAATTAATTTACAGCACCCGTTTTCCAAGCGAGGTGTACATGCACTCATTTGTGTTGCAGCATGCGGTTTCACAGCTCACGCAACTGCTGCCGAGTTTCAAGCGGCGTCAGTCGCAGAACTAAAATCTGCCATCAATCAGGCCAATGCCAACCCTGATGCTGACACTATATCCATAAGCTCTAGCTTTGAGGTAAACGCCGCTGACAGTGCTGGCGGCAACACAGCATTTCCTGCTATTACCTCCACGGTGACTATCGCTGGCCAAGGCGCTGGCGCAACAATAATTGAACGCGCAGACATCGCACCTGAATTCCGTTTCTTTAAGGTCACATCTGAAGGTGACTTGACTCTGGAAGGCGTCACGCTTAAAGGCGGCTATCTCAGCCACTCTCAGGAGCAGGACAACACCGGTGGCGCCATCAATACCAAAGGCAAGTTGACAGTTAATGAAGCAAGCTTTGTTAACAATGCCGCCGACGCCGGTGGCGCTATCGCCAATCTCGACGGTGGTACGCTCACCGTTTCCGACAGTACATTTACTGCCAATCAAACAACCTGGCACTATGCTGAAGGTGACGGCGGCGCCATTCTCAACGAAAACGGTGATGCAATTATCGAACGCAGCACCTTTGAGAAAAACTCGACTAGACTGTCTGATTCAGGTATCCGAAAGAGCGATGGCGGCGCCATCGAAAACTCCATGGGCCAGATGCTGGTCAAGGACAGCACCTTCGTCGGCAACATCTCCTACTGCGGTGGAGCTATCGAAAATGCGATAGGTAAACTCGTAGTCGTTAACAGTACCTTTAAAGATAATATTGGCACTTTGCATGCCGGCGCCATCTATGGCTCGAGAAAACGTCTGGGAAGTGACAGCAGCGACTTCGGCGACGGCCTGATTGAAATCCACAACAGCACGATTTCAGAAAATGAAGCGGGGAAAGAAGGTGGTGGTGCAGTATTCATGGACGCTGGCCTGGCGGTCATCTCCAACTCTATCCTGGCAAACAACATAGCAAAATTCGAGAACGGCGAGCTAGTCCCAGACAGACAAGACTGTGGTTACACAAATGATGGCAATGATTACACTGGAAACATCATCGTCTCAGGCACCAATCTGATTTCTGATGCCGGTTGCCTTGTCGACGGCGCTGCGCCAGATGGTGAAACCAGTACAGTCATCACCCAGGCGGCTGGCAGCAGCACTGACATTGCAGCGCTGCAATGGAATGCAAATGCTGCAGCCGGTGAAGCCCACTACGCTATTGGCGACAACAGCCTGGCCATTGGTCAGGGTACAGCCTGTGACATGGCAGACCAACTGGGCACAGCTCGCGCAGAAGCATGCGATCTGGGTGCGGTTGAAAATCAAACCGGCAGCGCTAGCTTTATTGGAGATGATAACCTGATCACTATTGCAGGTGGTGTTGTTGTACCTGTCTACGAGCGCAACAGTGGCAGTAGCGAAGATACATCTTCTTCAAGTACTTCAGCCTCAGATGATCAGGCCATGAGCGACAGCACGGCGGCTACAACTACCAGTGCTGAAAGCAGTATGGCTGCTGACTCTGGTGGTAGCGGAGCCTTCAACCCCTTGTTGTTCCTGTTGGCTATTCCAGCCCTAATAGGAAGTCGACGCAGAAAGTAACTACAAAGTAGTGTTTGAATGAAAAGGGCGTGCTAATAGCACGCCCTTTTTTTTTGCCAAATAGACACGAAAACTTGATCTAATTAAGTGTGATCGCTGAGGTGATTTAGCAAGCTTGGCAGCTCTGAACGATTAAGGGCGGTAACCTCTTTCCAGCGTACGCTTGGAAAACACTGAATCATCGAGCCCCACATTCACTTCGATGTCCTTCATCTTGTAGACCACCGTCGATTCAGTCTGGGCATTTTTAACAACGACACTGCGCCAGATCCAGGCATCATCAATCTTGTCCCACTTAGTGAACTGCTTTTTCACCAAATCACCTTGCTTGTCGTAATAATCCAACCGCCCTTCAACACAGCTATCCCAGTCGTCAGTTTTGCGATACCAGGCTACACGCTTACTGTAGATAGGATCTGACTTGGGTCTACTTTCGACCACATAGAATTCCCTTTTCTCAAAGGTGTGAACCCCCAGATAGGTATGGTCGTCTTCATCTAAATTACGGATTCTGAGTTCCTCATCATTCAGCCCCCAATCACCGTTTTCGGGATCACGCTTCGCCAGACGTCGTGTCATGCGTGTCTCAGGCAGATAAACCCACTGTTCCGCATTTTTTCCACTTTCAATGCTGTAACCCCAACGCATGAAAGCGATGTCCTTATTGACCAAAGGTTTAAGGGTAAAAATTATGACCTTGTCTACCAAATCACCCTCGCCCGAATAGTCTTTCCACAAACGGGCAAATTCATACCTTTTTTCATTTCCATTACTATCACGCAAAATGGCAATCAATTCGGACCGTTGGTCCTTACCGGCATGTTTGTAATAACAGTTATTAATTACTTCTTCGACGCCAGGATCGGCGGATGTTGCAGGTGTAGCCAAGGCCGACAGTAATACTACGAAGGGGTAACAACGCAAACGCCCCATCTTTAACTTCATTATTTACCCCCAAAACTTCACATTCAAATCAGGTAGAGATTATATACTACCACAGCTCATAAGGTCTTATTCTGATGCATTAGCTCGGCTATTCCCCCGAGAGACTAGAGTCGTTTACGCATAAAGGCATAATACATCACGGGAATCACTACCAGCGTCAACAATGTCGAGACAAAAATACCGAAGATTAACGAAATGGCCAGACCGTTGAATATTGGATCATCAAGAATAAAAAAGGCCCCAATCATCGCCGCCAAACCGGTTAAGACAATCGGCTTGGCGCGCACAGCTCCAGAACGGATCACGGCCTCTTCAAACGACACACCCTCAATAATGGACTGATTGATAAAGTCCACCAGAAGAATCGAATTACGCACAATAATGCCAGCCAGAGCAATCATGCCGATCATTGAGGTGGCGGTGAAGTTTGCACCCAGCAGGGCATGGCCTGGCATCACCCCAATGATGGTCAGCGGGATGGGCGCCATGATGATCAAGGGCACCAGGTATGAACGAAACTGCGCAACGACTAGCAGGTAAATCATGATCATGCCGACACCATAGGCAATGCCCATGTCGCGGAAAGTCTCATAGGTTACTTGCCATTCACCATCCCACTTAAGACTAAAGCGATAAGGATTGTCTGGCTGGTTCAATAAGGTTTGATCAAGTACGTGTTCGCCATGCACCGGGGTCTTTGTCAACGTAGTCATAATATCGAACATGCCGTACAGCGGGCTGTCGGTCTGCCCCGCCACATCACCGGTGACAAACACTACCGGCAACAAGTCTTTGTGATAGATGGTGTATTCACGTTCGCTTTCGACGAGTTGCACGATTTCAGATAAACGTACCAGCTCACCTGTTTGACTACGCACTTCCAGATCCAACAAGGCGTTGGCATCAGCCTTCTCTGCGACTGGTAATTCAATACGCAAGGGCATGGGATATTTATCTGTTGTGCCGTGCAGATATCCCACATCTTCACCGCCAATGGCCGCCGTCAGTGCAGCAACAACAGTCTGCTGTGCCACACCCAGCAAAGCAGCCTTCTGCCTATCCACTTCCACAATCAAACGCGGTGCACGATGCTCAACGCTATCATCCACATCAACCACTTCATCAGTTTGTTGAAAAATTTCACGCACCTGTTTAGCAACGTTGACCTGGCCCTGATAATCAAGCCCATAAATCTCCGCCACCAGCGGCGACTGTACCGGCGGGCCAGGTGGCACTTCAACAATCTTGACGTTAGCATTAAATCGCTTTGCTATTGCCTGCAAAGGTTCACGCACCGACAACGCAATGTCATGACTCTGACGATCACGTTCAGACTTATCCACCAAGTTGACTTGGATGTCTCCCACATTGGCGCCACTACGTAAATAGTATTGACGCACCAGACCATTGAAATTGATCGGTGCCGCCGTGCCTGCATAAAGCTGATAATCAGTCACCTCGGGCACGGTGGCGATGTATTGCGCCAGCTCCTGCAACACACGATTCGTCTGTTCAACGCTTGTGCCTTCAGGCATATCGACAATCACCTGAAATTCTGACTTATTATCAAACGGTAACATCTTGAGGATAACCAGTTTGAATCCAGCCAAACTGACTGCAATCAGAATCAACAACATCACCACGCCAAACAAACCCCAACGGCGACCGCTATCGTTACCCAGAAACGGCCCTACTCCATTTTTGAATAATCGATACATACGATCGTTTGCAGCTTCTTCATGTTGCGCAGCTTCTTGTTTCTGTTTGCTGAATATCTTATACGTCAGCCATGGTGTAACAATGAACGCGACGGCGAGAGAGATAAACATACCCATGCTGGCATTGATCGGAATCGGGCTCATATAGGGGCCCATCAGCCCTGTAACAAAGGCCATGGGTAACAGTGCTGCAATCACAGTAAAAGTGGCCAGGATGGTTGGTCCACCCACTTCATCGACGGCCAAGGGAATGGCTTCCAACAAGCTCTTGCCACCAAGCTGCTGATGACGGTGAATGTTTTCCACTACTACAATGGCATCATCCACCAATATGCCAATCGAAAAGATCAGCGCAAATAAAGAAACACGGTTTAATGTAAAGCCCCAAGCCCAAGAGGCAAACAAGGTGATCATCAACGTTATCACCACAGCGGTGCCCACAATAAACGCCTCGCGCTTGCCCAAGGTAAAAAACACCAGCAACACTACAGAGGCAGTGGCAAAGATCAGCTTCTTGATCAGGGTCATCGCCTTGTCGGTGGCTGTGGCGCCGTAGTTGCGTGTCACACTCACTTCCACCCCATCAGGGATAAATACACCCTTAATCTGCTCGACCCGTTCAATCACCTGATCGGCAATGGTGGCCGCATTGGTGCCCGGTTGTTTGGCAACGGCAATAGTCACAGCGGGAAACTCACCACGTGCTGAAATCTGTTTTTGTTCGGCCCCCGGCCCGGTACCAAACCAAACAAACTGCTCGGGCTGATCCGGCACCTGTTGCACATCAGCCACGTCACTGAGATACACCGGCGCACCGTTGTGTAAACCGACGACCAGCTCGGCTACCTGGTTTGTGGTGGTTAAAAAACTTCCGGCCTGGATTTCGATTTCACGATTGCCTGTTACAAGCTCACCCGCATTGCGAGTAGCATTAGCCGCCATCAGCGCAGCGCGCAGATCATCAAAGCCGATGTTGTAACCGGCCATGCGCTGCGGATCGAGCAGAATATGTACCACCTGCTCTGGTCCACCGATGGTGTAGATGTCACGCGTGCCCGGCACACGTTTCAACTCAGACTCTATGGTATGCGCCACCTGCTGAAGTTCATAACCGGCGCGGCGTTCATCTTCTGTCCACAAGGTCAGACTGACGATGGGCACATCATCAATGCCTTTGGGTTTAACGATGGGACGGCCAACGCCAAGATGGGGAGACAACCAGTCTTCATTGGAAAAAACTTGGTTATAGAGGTTAACAATACTCTGCGTGCGTTCTTCGCCTACCTCGAACTGCACAGTGATCACTGACATGCCCGGGCGCGAGACGGAATAGACGTGCTCCACCCCTTTTATCTCAGACAGCACCTGCTCGGCCGGCGTGCTAACGAGATTCTCCACTTCAACCGCGGTAGCACCAGGATAGGGAATAAAAATATTGGCGAAGGTAACGTCGATCTGCGGTTCTTCTTCGCGCGGTGTCACTAGCACCGCGAACACACCCATGAGGACTCCAACTAACGCAAGCAGCGGCGTCAGTTCACTGCGCAGAAACTTTTGCGCGATGGTGCCGGAGATACCCAGCTTGTCCTTGCTCATGGCGGCCTACCGTTGTTGCTTTAGTTCTATGCCAGCGGCGATCGGGTCAGTGGCCACCTGCTCACCCGCTTCAAGACCCGCCAACACTTCCACCTGCTCGCCAATTCGGCGACCGACACGAATCTGGCGTAGGCTGATGCGACCATCCTCAGCGACGACATACACCCCTGTCAGTTCACTCCGACTTACCACGGCCATCGCCGGCACCATCAAACGCTCCACTTCGCCGGTAACAAATGCGACCTTAGCAAACATGCCGGGATAAACACCGTAATCCCCCTGAGGCAGATTAACGCGTACATTAAAGGAATGACTACGCTCGTCAGCAAATGGAAACACACGTAGTGACTGAGCTTCGATACTCAGCTCGTCTTTCAGGATCACACGCGCCTGACCATGTTCACGCACGGCATTCACAAAAGCTTGGGGAATCTGAGTGGTGGCACGCAGATGTTCAAAGGAAAAACCGGTCATCAGCGGCTGCCCCACACCGACAGTCTCACCCAACTCTACATGCCGCGCCGTGACAATACCGGCAAATGGCGCTTTGATAACAGTATGATCAAACTGCTCTTTCGCTTCAGCCAATTTGGCCTCTGCCGCTTCCAACCTTGCACGCGCCGCCTTTTGCCCCGCTTCAGCCTTGTCCAACTCGGCCTTTGCCACCAGCTTTTTGGCATAGATATCTTTTGCTCGGGCAAATTCATCATTCGCTTCTTTCAGTCGCGCCCTGGCCTCTTGCAGAGCTGCCTCGGCCTGTTGCAGCCGGGCACGCTGTTCGCTATCGCGAAAACGAAGAATAACGCTGTCTTTGGGCACAAAATCATCTACGTCGTAGTTGATTTCAACCACCCGGCCCACCAGTTGTGCTGACACGGTAGACTGGTGCACCGCCTCGATCACGGCGTCGAAAACACGCTCCTGCTTGCTTGAATGCAGCGCGGCGCTGACTACGGCCAGCTCAGCCGCTAGTACGGATTGATGAAAATTCAGAATGGCTATTCCGATTAGCCCGATTGCAAGTTTATAACTCACATTTGCATCCCTCGATGATCGCTTATTTACTTTATCATATTTTCAAATATGTATTTACTATAAAAGTATATTAGATTATTATTATTTACCAAGGCCGGAGTAAAAAAAACCTGGAAACTCTCCAGGCTCTACTGATTACAAATTAGAATAGCTCAGTATTTAAATTTGGCTAGCAGCGTTTTCAGCTCTGAAACCACACCCAGCAAGCTATCTCCAGCTTGTGTCAGAGAGTTCATTTCGACTAATGTCTGATCAGAGACCTGGCGTATATTCACTACGCTGCGATTGATTTCTTCAGACACTGCACCCTGCTCTTCGGCAGCACTGGCGATCTGGATGTTCATCTCGCTGATATTGCTCACCTCGGTGGTAATCACCTGTAAGGCATCGCCTGCCGCTTGGGCCTGCTGCACACTGGAATTGGCCTTTTCTTGGCTGTGCTCCATGGCCGAGACTGCCTGCTTGGCACTGGACTGTAATTGTTGAATGGTAGTTTGAATCTCGGTTGTTGAATCCTGGGTTCGTTTTGCCAACGCCCGCACCTCATCAGCCACAACGGCAAAACCACGCCCCTGCTCACCCGCTCGGGCCGCTTCAATAGCAGCGTTCAGTGCCAGCAAATTGGTCTGCTCGGCAATATCGCTAATCACATTCGAGACCTGGCTGATAGTACCAGTATGGGTTTCGACAGAATTAATCACTGCAGCGGCCTGTTCAATCTCATCAGCCAGGTTTTTTATCACTGCGATGGTTTGCTGCACCACACCTTGGCCATTCTGAGACTGCTCATCCGCCTGGGTGGCAGAATCTGCTGCCGTCACTGCATTTTTTGCCACCTCGTTGATGGTGGCACTCATTTCATCAATCGCTGTCGCAACCTGGTCTGTCTCGGCCTGCTGCCTGTTCATTACCTCCTGCGTACTGACAGTCGTTGCCTTGAGTTGATCCGAGGTGGCAGCAAGATTTTCAACTGTCTGCCCAACCATGGAAACCTCTCTCTGAATCTTAGTGACAAAGACATTGGTGTATTCCGCTAGCTCACCCAATTCGCCAATGGCTTTATTCGGAAGACGTTTAGTCAAATCACCCTCACCCTCAGCAAGATCTTTAAACATCATGACTGTCCGACATAACGGCTTGATGATGACAGTTCGGATAGTAACAAATAGAGCGATCAACCCTAGGCCATACAACAATGAAAAACCTAACACCATCTGGCGGCTCACCACTGCCTGCTGTTCAAGAAAAGCCTCCTGTTTTCTCACAGCGGTATTTATATCCTTGAATGCGGATTGAAAACGATCATGCAGAACAGCAGCAGCATTATCGAATGCTCCCATCAATGCATTGCCACCAATCGGTCCTTGATCGATGTATGCCTGGGCCATAGTCTTTCCTTGATTGTAGTAGCCCTCAAATGCCTGTTTGATACTGTGGTACTGATTTGCTCGGTCTGGATCTAACTGAATCAGTTCTTCTATCTTGGTACGAAATGCAACGGCATGTTTATCCGCCTCATCAAAACCATCGTTGAGTCCATCCAGTCCTCGTGTGGCACTGATATCTGTCAACCATTGTTGAACCTGAATAATATGTAGCTGTAATTCACGTCCTGTTTCGAGTGCCGGCAAGCTACTATTCAATAACAGCTTTGTCTCATCTTCAACAAGCGCGGTTTGTCTGAGTGTAAACGAGGCCTGCAACACTATCATTAAAGCAACCACTATCATCAGCAAACGAAACAGTGTCTTAATTTTGAGCTTTCTCATTACTTCCAACCTCATTCCTAAGCAAACAAAACACTCTATATAAAAATGGTTTATAAGATTATAATGCATGCTGCATCTAGACTAGGTTGTCGGTCGGAATCATGCCAACTTTAAATACCCTCAGAAGTGTAAGGAGGTTTTTGCGCTAGGCCACAAGCGTAAAAAAGTAGTTTATTAGCCAAACATTGAAATTTGGTGCCGAGAGCAAGTCCAGATTATCTGATTGCTTCTGCTGATGACCGAAATGGAATCAGTATCACTCAAACCAGAACAAATGCTTGTCCCCGTTCGCATCACGCCTTTTCCAAGATATATATAAACTTGTCGGCATTACTGGAACTCTCAAGCAGGCGATGACCTGTCTGGGCGGCAAAGGCGGCAATATCGGATTTTGAGCCCGGGTCTGTTGCTATCATCCGAATGCGCTGACCACTCTGCATGGCCTTAAGCGCCTGCTTAAGCTTCAGGATAGGCATTGGGCAGTTCAATCCGCTAGTATCAAGTTCTTTATCCACATCTTGGCGCATATAGCTGGCCTTCTAATTACAAAAATACAGAAATGAACCGGCGATGATATCATCCTGTCTAACCCAAAACATCACTCTACGTACGCAATAATAAAATCACTACCTTAGGATGACTTTACCTAGATTATTCATAACGTTAATGCTTGTTTTTAGCGCAATCACTCCGTTAAAAAATATGGCCTCCGAACTGCCTGACTTGGGCGATCCCTCCTCCACCATCCTATCTCCGGAGGAGGATTATCGCTTCGGCCAGGCCTTTATGCGCAGTTTGCGCCAAAATGTTGAGATTATCGAAGACCCCGAGTTGACTGCCTATATCAATTCGTTGGGATACCGCCTGCTCTCTGCCGCGGGCAGCACCTTGTCTTTCAACTTCTTCATCGTCAATGATCCGTCCATCAACGCCTTTGCCGGCCCCGGCGGGCATATCGGTATTCACTCGGGGCTGATACTGGCCGCCGAGACAGAAGGCGAATTGGCGGCCGTTATGGCGCACGAAATCGCTCACGTCACCCAGCGCCATCTGGCACGTGCCTTTCAAAAGGCCTCAACAGTGCAGCTTCAAACAGCTGCCGCGATTCTAGCAGCCATCATCCTCGGCTCCCCCGAACTCAGTACCGCTATGATCACTACCGCGGCGGCAGGCAACATACAGCAGCAACTCAACTTTACCCGCAGCCATGAAAAAGAGGCGGATCGTGTCGGCATCGACATCCTCACCAATTCAGGTTTTGATGCCAGCAACATGCCGGCCTTTTTTAGCCGCTTGCAAGAGGCCTACCGTTATATGGAAAGCAACCTACCTGAACTGCTGCGTACCCACCCAGTCACCCCCAATCGCATTGCGGACTCACAAAATAGAGCAGCGCAATACCCTAAGATTAAAGAGCAACCATCACAAAGCTTTTCCTTTATCCAGGCAAAACTGTATTCGATAGATAGCATTAAACATGGCGATCGATTGAAGGAAATAGAAGCCCTACTTGATCAGGGCAAACCACTCTCAGTGGCACAGCAATATGAATATGCTCTGTTTCAGCATAAACTGGGCAAGCTGGATCTGGCTGAACACTACAGCCAAACATTGCTGAAGAGTGCGCCAGAAAGCGCACCTCTTATTGCTTTACAAGCCCAGATAGAAATTGACAGAAACGATACCGAGAAAGCCACCGACCGATTACAAAAGGCCTTGCTGCTGTTCCCCTATCATCCACAATTAAGTGTATTGCATGTCAAGGCACTACTGCAAAGTGGTCAGCCTAGAAAGGCCACAGAAACAATACGCGCGCTAATTCAGCAACAACAGCAATTCGCCCTGCCCTCGTATTATCAGCTGTTAGCCAAAGCAGAAATGGCTGCTCAGCGCAACAGCAGTGCTTATATGGCACTGGCTGACTACTACTACATGATTGGCCAGACACGTACCGCCATCGACCAACTTGAAACGGCCTTAAGCCAAAGCCAAAACGACAAAAGCTTTCAAACGGAACGAATTAAATCACAGCTTGCCAAGCTCAAAAACGAAGCGCTGGAAGAGCAGCGCATAGAAAAAACATCTGAACTCAATTAATCATTGACCCAGAAGGGCAATGAATTTAACTTAAACAGTTATTACTAAAACAATTATCAAACGGCTTAAACACACATAAACAGGGAGGGGAATAATGGCCAGAATCACAGCAGCGTTAATGCTCGCTGCCGCCATTATCAGTGCAGGTTGCGCAACAACACCAGGCGAAAAGTCAGACAAAACCAGACAACAGGCAGCACTAGACAACAGTGAACAAACAACAGGCTCAGTCAACACTAAGCTAAAATCAGGACCACAACCTGAATGGGTCAGTGGCGACATCAATCAGTACCCCCGTGTCCAATACATCACCAGCCGTACCCAAGCCAAAAGCATGGCCGAAGCAGACAGACAGGCACTGGCCAACATCAGCAATCTGTATATGGTCGATACCAAACAGTTCGACATGAGCACTCAGCAGGCGCTTGATGCCGCCGATTACGAACTCAACACCACACATCAGAAAGAAACCGCACAAACTGTTGCTGCGCCTGAAGTAAAGCGTGTGCTAGAGAGTATCGAAATTGTAGATCAATGGTTTGATGCCAACACAGGTACATATCATTCACTTGCCGCCATGCCGCGTAATACCGGCAAAGGGTTTCTGCAAAATCAAATCGAGCTTCTGGATGAAAAGACTCGGGAGCACATGAATCAGGCCCGCAGCAACCCCGACCCCTTTATTCAGGCAGGCAGAATCGCCATGGCTTGGCGCTGTCAACAGTTGCGCAGTAAGTTACAAGATTCCATGCGTGTGGCCGACCTCACTGGCCGCGGCATAGAACCAGAATTCGATATCAAGCTACTGCGCCAAGATGTCGACAATCTGCTCACCACTCTGCAGATCGAAGCCAGTGCACTCGAAGATGACGAAGACGCCCAACAGATAGTCGCAATTCTAAAAGGCGGCCTTAAAGTAGCCGGCCTGGAACCCACAACAGAATATGCAGACTACATCATGCGCGGCTCAATGGAAACCGCCATCGTCGGCGAGCGCGATGGTTGGGCTGTCGGATACGGCCAGCTTAAACTAGTGCTTGCTGACAAGGTCACCGGCGAGCTGCGCGGCACTACCACGTGGGAAGTGGAAGTACCCGGCCTGAATGAAAATCACGCTATCCGGCGTGTCTACGAAAAAACCGAATACATGCTCAAGGTGAGAATGCGTGATGTGTTAATGGAAATGGCGATGCAGTAGTCAGGGGAAGTTCAACTTATTCTGACTCAACTACAAAGCCTGAGGTTAACGTCAATAGCAGCAAACCAGAATACCGCTATCGTTCAACGAACTTCCACGTGGTGGCGTCACTGAGAAAATAATCCTTTATTCTGCGCGCTGCAACTAGTCTATTCTCGCTGCGGACTAATCGATCCCGCCTCTCTGAAAGGTAAGGCGATGTTTTTTAGCATCGGCAGACTGGTGTCCATATTCATGTTACCGACAAGCTGATACTCAAGTGGGTTTTGCTTCGACAGCATTTCAGCCAATGTTCGCCCCATATCGAGAAAATTTAGATGCAGTGGTACATTAACCTGGCTGGTCGCACTTTCGGCCAGTGAAATCGTTTTTGTCTCTTGACTCTTCAGCCAGTGTTTACCGTTAATAATAAGGTCATAACCCAGGTCGCGAATATCAATTCCAAAAGCGTTGGGATTATTCAGGTTCAAACCAATTTCAACATCTGCACCTGTTAATCCTAGGCTTTTGATATTGATGCCACCAAGACTAATTTTGGGCAACTGAGGCACCGGGACTTGGCCCGTCTTTTCTGCCGGAACACGTGTTATTCCCATAAGTGGCAAATCTATCAGCGCATCGGTCTTGATTGAGTAATCCAAGGTCTTGCTGTTAGACAGGTTTTTAACCGACTCAAAGATATCAGCGAACTTAAGTACCAGAGGCAGTTTGACCTGGCTAGTTTGATTGGCAGCAATCTTCACACCTTCACGTTGTTCTCCCGCCAGTAACTGCTGACCATTAACAAGAAAGTTATAATCAAGACCCGCAAGCTGGACTGGAATCGGATTTGGGTTATTGACATCAAGCGTAAACTCGAGCTTGGCTTGGTCGAAGGAGATTCCGGTAATGCGAGTATCACTCACTGATACGGTCGGTTTGTCGATGTTGGCCAGTTGCATGGCCTGATCCAGGTTTGAGCAGGCTGTCGACAGAATCAATACAACAAAACCAAACATCAACTTTTTCATTTTCACACGCTCTAGCATTATGTTTTACCTCTCATTTCAGCTGAGACACGGGGCATTTCTGGATTACCCATTCTTTTGATAAGCCTAAGAACGTATCTATTTCAGCATCTCAACCATGAAAATCACAACTATCATTTAGGTCATTGTAATATCATCCCAAGCGTGTGAATACAAAATAAGTTTAAAACTTGCGTTTTCAGGCATGCCATTTATTTCGGCTAGGCCATAAGTATGAACTTGAATATTTCATAGATACTTGTCGATCCGCCATTGGGGCTGCAACGATACTAGGGATGTGATTAAGTGTGCGGATGAGTGGTGAGGTGGAGGATAACTATAAATTCGAGTGAACTGCAAATTCACCTGCTCGCCAAATGCTTTATAATCGCATGTCATTCGGTTGAGACAGCTAGAATGACCTTTGTCTCCCTATCTTAGATGCTCACTTAACGATGCTGTTCTTCTGGGGAGGTAAGAAATATATTTGACCGCACAGAGAGTATCGAGTGATTGGACATTACCCATGCTAAAGAACATTGTTGTCATTGTGATCGGGTTATTATCAATATTGTATTTGCTCAATCCGGGCGCGGGCGTATTTGAACTAATCCCGGACAATATCCCTGGACTCGGAAACCTGGATGAGGCTACAGCGGTCGTGCTGCTACTTTCTTGTTTGAGATACTTCGGCGTTGACATCACCAATGTCTTCAGGAAGAAAAATAGCCGCGACATTGTAAAAAAGGATTAGCTTACGGCTGTTTACGTCCAGAATCTCATCCATGCGGGGAACTCAAGCACCCTTTGATAACGCTACCATGAATAAGCGCAGGTGTGTATTGCATGGCGCAGAAAACGATCTGAATCCGCCATTCGCATATTCCACTCCAGACGAGAATTGCAGTTACTTGAGCTGTAGTAGCGCAGATCGGATACAATCTGACAGTTACTGATTTCTAGTCAGTGCCTGTCTATTTAGATTTGAGCTACTACAATTCAAACTGTTAACACCAGATATTACATTAACTCTTTCCCAAATTTTCTACAGCTCTGTTTCTTCATCACCAAATTGCAGAGCGATAGATCTAAACTCCTCGTTTATCTTCTGGAAAGCATCGGCTATATCGGGATCAAAGTGATTCCCTCTGCCTTCTGCAATGATGGCTACGGCTTTTTCGTGGGGGAAGGGCGGCTTATAGACCCGGCGGCTAATTAACGCATCATAGACGTCAGCGACTGCCATTAAACGTGCAGCAAGGGGAATCTCATCACCCTTTAGACTCTCAGGATAGCCACTGCCATCCCACTTTTCATGATGCCCGTAGGCAATCTCGCGAGCATAGCGGAGAAATGAGCTCTCTTGAGGGAGCATCTTCTCAGCCTCAAGAATCGCATCGCGGCCATAGAGGGCATGTTTACGCATTACAACCCATTCTTCGTCATCTAATGGTCCGGGTTTGAGTAGAATGCTGTCGGGTACACCGACCTTTCCGATATCATGCAACGGTGCAGATGAGTACATGAGTTTAATGTTATCGCTAGTGAGTTCATCCGCGAAGCGAGGATGTTTACGTAGTGTCTTTGCAAGCAGGCGCACATAGTGTTGAGTGCGGCGAATATGGTTACCTGTTTCGTTATCGCGCGTTTCAGCCAAGCTAGACATGGCGAATATGGTGGCTTGCTGTGTATCCGCTAATTCTCGTGTACGCTCGGCAACGAGGGTTTCGAGATGTTCGTTTTGACTCTCTAGTGCATCCCGTGCAACTTTAATGAATAAATGAGTTTTGATTCGCGCTAACAGAATAGGCGGACTAATGGGTTTGGTAATATAATCGACGGCGCCAATTTCTAACCCGCGCTGCTCATCGTCTGGCTGCCTCTTAGCGGAGACAAATATCACAGGAATATTCGCGGTACCTGGATTGCTTTTCAGACGCTCACAAACCTCATAGCCATCCATGTCGGGCATCATGATATCGAGCAAGATGAGCTGTGGTGGCTCAGGTGCGGCGGCAAGCTGCAAGGCTCGTTGGCCATTGTTCGCAAATATTGTGTGATAGAAAGGTTTGAGCAGCTCTCGCATAAGCGTAAGATTATCGCTGGTGTCATCAACAACTAGAATGCTTGGTCGATCGTCATTCATGGTCTTTCCTCTGTATATCGTGCATTCATAGTGCGAAGCCGCGCTCATTCGCTAGCGTTTGAAGACAATGCTGAGCCTCATCGAGGGCGAAGGTCTCGAATGCATCAGACAGCTTGTCATAATCGTTGTCTGACAAGCAGTGCTGAAATAGCTCGTTATTTTTCTCAAACAGGTCAATTGCATCGCCATCGCCGTTTGCACACAGTGTTAGTAAAGTTTGCGTATGCTCCTTGAGCATTTTGTTGTCCACTTGGAGTGGCGTAGACACTACGTTTTCAGGTGTTGGCATTGACTCTTTAAGGTCAGCTAGCAAGGGTTCAAGCTGCTGTGACAGGTCCTCAAGTTTTGCTTCGATACTAGCGTTTGAAACGGAGTTGCGCAGCGCATCTTCTAACAATGCAGCGCAGACAGAGACTTCTTTTGCGCCCAGGTTACCGCCTAGGCCATGAAGGGTGTGTGCAAGGCGCTCCGCTGTATGATGATCTGAATGATCGATTGCTTGTCTAATTTTCGGTAGCACATCCGCCTGGTCGACCACAAATTGGCGCAGCAGCTTGAGATAAAGCGTTCTATTGCCGGCTACGTGACTCAGCCCCGCATTTACGTCAAGTCGAGGGGACTGAGGCAATTGCTCAGACACTGACTCAGCGGGCGCAGCCAGTGCCTCAATCATTGAGTTATCACCTTCCGGGGCCTTGTACAAATTGTGCAACAGGCTATACAGTGCTTCTGGCGCCACGGGTTTAGTGATATGGCCATTCATACCTTCCTCGCTGCATCTTTTTCGTTCTTCCAACATTGCATGCGCTGTCATCGCGATGATCGGCAGATCATCGAATTGTGGTTTTTGGCGTATTATTAATGTGGCTTCATGGCCATCCATTACAGGCATTTGCAGATCCATCAATACCACGTCAAACGCCATTGGCCCCTTGTCTTCAAGCGTTGCGATAGCCTCTTTACCGTTGTTGGTTATCGTCACCTTGGCGCCTTGCATTTCAAGTAACTCCTGAGCGATTTGCTGATTAATCGAATTATCTTCAACCAATAAGACTTGCATATTTCTAAGCCGCCCCTGAGAGACATTTATCTGTTTCCGGGGCAATTTTTCCTGTTCAGAAAACAAGGAGATTACGGCGTCAATCAATTTAGATGGATTGATGGGTTTTTCAACGACGATATCAATATTATCTAACTGTTCTATTGGAACAATGTTTGGTGCATCGGGTTGATAAGCAACCATTATCTTGCAAGATTTCTCGGGATCCAATTGTTCGACGACGTCTTGGACCACCTGGTCGGCAGGGCGTCCACACAAGGGATGATTGATAAGTACAAGATCAAACGGTTGGCCACGCTCGTTGGCGAATATTATTTGTCTCAGCGTTTCTTGATCGTTTTCAGCCATCACCAGATCAACGGGTAAGGGTGATAAAGTTTGAATGACAGCCTGATTTGAGCTCAGACGGCCATCCGCCACCAGGAAGCGCAGTCCCTGGATGGCTGGAGATATGACACATGTATCGTGCTGCATTTCTGAGACGCCAAACCACGCCGTAAAACTGAAAGTGCTGCCCTGACCTGGCGAGCTGACGACATCGAATTCTCCGTTCATCATCTCGACCAATTGTTTCGAGATCGTCAGGCCGAGGCCAGTACCACCATAACGCCGTGTCGTTGAGCCGTCGGCTTGAGAGAAGGCCTTAAACAAACCCTTGACCTGCTCGGGCATCATACCTATGCCACAGTCTGTTACTGCGACCTTCACTTTAACACGAGCGTCGTCACGTGCCTCACACATGATGCTAATCGTTATGTCGCCGTTGTCGGTAAATTTAACCGCGTTAGAGACTAGATTAGTGATAACTTGACCAAGTCTCAGGGGGTCGCCTACCAACCCGTTAGAAACATCGGGGGCGACGTTAATCAAAATCTCTAAGTTCTTTTTAGCCGCAAGAGGCGAGACCACTGTAACAACGTTATCGAGTACCTCGCTTAACGTGAAAGGCGTATGCTCAATGTTTAGTTTACCTGCCTCAATCTTTGAAAAATCCAGAATGTCGTTGATGATGCCCAGCAAGGCGTTGCCTGCACCATGTATTTTTTTCACGTAATCACGTTGTCGTTTCGACAGATCGGTCTGGAGTGCCAAATGCGACATGCCAATAATCGCATTCATCGGGGTGCGTATTTCGTGACTCATATTGGCAAGAAACATGGATTTTGACTGACTGGCCTCTTCAGCGATAATTTTCGCCTCAATTAATTCGCTTTGCTGTTGTTTACGCTGGGTGATGTCCTGAAATGCAACCACTGAGCCCATATGTTTGCCTGCCACGATCATGGGCTGTGATACGACGGAGGCCGGAAATCGGTGACCATCTTTACGTAGCAGTACTTCTTCATCAGAGCGGAAGCCCTCGCCATTCAGGATACTTGCTATCATCGTATCGCTATCATCCGACTCAATATGTTCAAGGATACTTTGTATCTCGAGCCCTTTAAATTCGTCTCGGCGCCACCCCAACAGTTGCTCGCCTTCGCGATTCAAAAAGCTGCCTCGCCCCTCCGTATCGGTAACGAAGACGCCTTCGCCTAACGTCTCGGTCAAGGCTGTCAAGAAATCTTGCTGGCGCGACAAGGTTGCTTCCATTTCTTTTTGCGCGGTGATGTCGGTGCGTATGGAAATATATTGATTGGGTTTTCCGTGTTTATTTAGGAATGGAACGATAGTGGCTGACACCCAGTAGTTACCACCACCTTTAATTGAGTTTTTCATTTCGCCGTGCCAAACACCCCCGCTGGCGATCGTTCGCCACAAATTCTGGTAAAACTCCGGGCTATGTTCATCGGATTTAACTATCCGATGATTTTGTCCTATAAGTTCCTCGCGTGAATAGCCGCTGATATCACAGAAACGATCGTTAACGTATGTGATCGTTCCCTTAACGTCTGCGCTGCTAACAATGGCGTGCTGGTCGACGGCAAATTGTTGGAATTCAAGATTAGTGAGCGCACTGCTTAGCTCTTTGTTGGTTTCGATAAGTTTTCGTTCCTGCTCCTTGTTGGTTTTCAGTAAATATTTAAATGCTGAAACAACCTCAGCCAACCGCTCTATTTCTGTTAAATTGTCTTTTCCAAGCTCATTGTTATTACTAGTTTCTCCACTAAGTTCATGCAATTTATCTATGTGTTGTTTGATCTTCTTTGACAAAAATCCTGCGGAAACAAAGCTAAAAATCAAAAGCGTTCCCGCAGAAGAGATTCCGAAAATACCGAGAGCGGTCGTATTCTCTTCTGTTTGATGGAGTTGCTGTATTGCTTTCTCCCTGATCTTACGCCGCGTATCATCCAATTTCATAGCAAAGTGCTCATGCAAAGCTGAAAAATTTTCATTTGCTCGACTTAGATGGCGTGGTGCAGTCGAAAGTGAAACTGTGGTATTTTCTACTGAGCTTATGGCCGCTGTGCGATAGTCAGCAAGCATCCGTAGGAGTAAACTGACATCGGAAGTGTCGTTTTTAGCTGCCTCTTCCATGTGTTGAGTTACGCGTAAGATGTGATCAATGACAGTGACACCCCTATCATAAAGAATACCCTCGTCAATACTCTGACCAGCAGAATTGAATAACTCATATAGTTCCAAGTGATATCGGGAAAGCTCTGTAAACAGCCCTGTATAGAGACTAAGCTCGGCAAGTTCATTTTCTGTAAGGTGCTCAATTAGAATATTTTGCTTTTCACTTTGCAGCAGAAAGCTGGTCGTTAAGACCAGCACAATCACCAAGCCCAGAAAAGGAGCAACGAGAAATCGCTGGCTTAATGAAAAACGAGGCATTTCCATATCCCTTCCCTTATTGCTTAAGGGTTTAAGGTATTCCATGCATCGGGGGCTATTTTCCCGAGTAGTTGATAGTCGTCATTGCCAAGGGGTTCAAGCACGATTGCAACGCCCTCAGGTTTTGGCCATAAACCTGTCGCTTCACGAAGATTGCCAGTATGAGAAACGATAATCCGATTACCTTTATCCGGGATAGACGTAAGCAGCTCCCGCAATTTCACTGTTTGTGCTGCCCTATCTTTCTTGGCTAACGCAACGGCAAAATAGAGATTAGGATTTGTTTCAACCTTACCAAAGGCAATACTGGCAGTATCCTTACAGCGACAAAATGGACTTGAAAGGACATTAGAAACCGGGATTGACAGCCTTTGGAAAGCCGCTCCAATATCTTTTGACTGTTGTCTGCCTAATTCAGACAGGTTTCTCTGTGTTTCACAGTTATTCAAATCAACCGGATGTTGATCTTCGTGGCTACGATCTGTGGCTGCATGACGGATATACACAACTAATCCGCCTTGTTGCAGACGCTCCAAAATCTGCTCAGGTTTAAGGTTACCCTCTGGCGTCACTTCTTCTGCACTAACCCTAAAGGTAGTTAAAACGGCTATTAGAAAAAAGGTCAGTAAGATTAGCCAGCGATTAGAATTTACTCTGGCTCGGGGAAAACAATTATGATGACGTGATACATTCCTATTCATGTCTCAACTCTCTCTAATAAGATATAAACTGGGCCTATAAACAAACGCATTGTAATTAAGCGTATAACCACTTCACGGTATGTCCTACTTAGAGAAATCCTCCGCTGCAGCTTTCATCGCGGCGCCCTCGACCTTGGCGAGAACAAACGTTGCCACCTTGCAGAATCTCCTCGTTAACTTTCTCATCCAGTACGCTCAGTCTTCAAACTGCTCAGATGAAGCCGTTGAAGCTCGTGCGCGACTACATGTGTGGATCACAATTTATTAGCGACCAATTACGTGATCGGACCGACCGGGATAATGTTTAGAATCATTTCCAGCTTGTTTTTAGTGGTTTTTATGAGGTCGCTCAACTATATCGAGAGTTATGCAAATAGCGAGCGAAGTAGTGTTAGACGTCGGCCAGTGCCGGGTAAAAGGTGCTGCAGGAATTAAAAACTGGCCAAATTTAAATGCCCGCTTTCAGGCAACCCTATTGCCGGCGGACTATGACGGTCAGCAGGATGAATCTGCTAATATCTGACGCTAAGCCAATGGCTCTTCATAGCTTTTTTCTGTCTAATCGAGTAACTTGCCAGACGTTTGCTATCACCGGAATTTGATAATCCGTCCACGGCCATTAAAGTAACTGACTTATCCCGGCAGCTGTTGCAATCGAATCTGCTCCAACAAAGCTCGGCTCTGCTGGACTAAGGCTTGATCAGTTCCAGCAAATTGCAAAGCGCGACGGGCAAATTGTTCCGCCTTACCCAGGTCTCCATCGCTAAAATGCAACTTGGCCAGTTCCAGCCATGCGTTGCCGTTGCGGGGTTCCAATCGCACTGCCCGTTCTATCAGGGCGATGGCCTTTGCATGATCACCCGCGGCTGAGATTTTCTGCGCCTCGGCCAGCAATAGAACTGCCGGTCCAGTTGAGGTCGCCTGTTTGGGTGGAGTAACTGAGCAGGCACTAACCAATAGCACACCGAACACGAACAGCCATACTCTTTTCATCGAAACAGCCCTTTAAATTTTTCCATTAATGTTTCCACTGATCGTTTCACCGCGCCGCCAGCACAGGGAGCAGATTCGACTGGCACTGAGCCGCTGACAAAAGGAAGCTCATAGGATTGCTTACAACCCGAACCCGCCAACAGGCCTGTCTCAGCATCGATGGCCACGGTTTCAATATCCGCGGGCGGCAGTGCCATGCCTTCAGTCAAATTGATTTGTTGCATGATATCCGCCCACACAGGAAGTGCGCCAGTGGCGCCAGTCAGGCCGGTGACAGCGTTGTCGTCATTGCCAAGCCAAACGACACCGGCATAATCACTGCCAAATCCGGCGAACCAGCTATCGCGCAGGTCGTCGGTGGTGCCTGTTTTGCCGGCCAGTGAAAGTGTGGAAGGTAGGTGTTGCCCAACACTCTGCCCGGTACCTTGGCGCAGAGCTATGCGCAAGGTTTCGTTCACCAGATAGATATGTTCAGGACGAAAGCGTTGCTCGGTATCAAGCGGGAAACGCTGCAATGGCTGGTGTCTCGCATCCAAGACCTCACGCACTGCGCGCAAAGGCGTATAGAAACCTTGATCACCCAGTGTCTGATACATCTGGATGATGTCCAACGGTGCCAGCTCGAGTGAACCGAGCATGACGGCGGGATACGGCGGAATCTGCTTCTCGATGCCCAGCGCGTACAAAGTCTCTACCACTTGTCCAAGACCCAGCTCAAGTCCAAGCAGGACGGCGGCTTGATTATAGGAATTAATCAGCGCCTCAGCCAACAACACCTTGCCATGACTTTCATGATCATAATTGGCCGGTGACCAGACGCTGCCATCGGACTGTTTCAATTCAAGTGGCGTATCATCAATCAAACTCGACAGGGTATAACGCTGCGGCTGTGCCAATGCGTTTAGATAGAGTGCTGGTTTTAACAACGAACCGACCGGACGTTGGATATCCAGCGCACGGTTAAACCCTTCGAAGCGTGGATTGCGCCCCCCCACCACTGCGCTAATCTCAGCACTGCCCAGACGGGAGATAACGACCCCACCCTCGAGCATGCCGGGCTGCCCTTCGAGGCGTTTTATCTGGGTGATCAGCGCACGTTCCGTTATTTGCTGAATAAGCGGGTCTAAGCTGGTAAAGATACGCAGGCCTTCGCTGCGCAAATCTTCTTCGCGGTAGTCCTGTTGCAACTGCCGCTTTACCAGGCCTAAAAAGGCAGGATAGCGGCTATTTCCCAGATTGGGTTTGGGTGTAACTCCCAACGTTTCTGCCTGGGCAGCCTGCGCCTGCTCACGATCGATCAGTCCATCACGCCATAATATTTCGATGATATGATTACGCCGCTCCAGAGCGCGCTGGGCATGGCGGCGTGGATTGTAATAAGCAGGGCCACGTAGAATCGCGACCAGCAGGGCCGACTCGGCAATCGTCAGTTCTTGCGGTGGTTTGTTGAAATAGAATTGCGCTGCCAGACCCAACCCGTGGATGGCACGGTTTCCGTCCTGGCCTAGGTAAATTTCGTTGGCATAGGCTTCGAGAATTTCTTCTTTGTCATAGTGCATTTCTAATAACAAAGCCATGATGGCCTCGTTGAATTTACGTGTCAGTGTGCGTTCGCTGCCGAGAAAGAAGTTTTTCACCAATTGCTGTGTCAACGTACTGCCGCCCTGCACCACCTTGCCGGCACGCAGATTGGCCCAAGCGGCGCGGGCAATACCGCGAAAGTCGATACCGTGATGGCTGGCAAATTTACGGTCTTCAATCACTTGCAGAGCCACTGTAAGTTGGGACGGGAGCTCACCAAGCCGAACCAAAATCCTGTCTTCGCGATGGGCGGGGTGGATGATGCCGATCAACATGGGTTCGAGCCGAATCAGACTTAGTGTTTCACTTGTCTGTGCATCGGTGAGTGTTGCCAGTTTGTTGTTTTTGAAGCTGAGCGAGATGGAACGGCCGGGCTCTTTGCTGTCCCAGTGACGAAATGGGCGCGTGCTGATGAGGAACTGTTTTTCCTGACGCTGATATGTGCCGGGCGCCCAGCCGTCGGCTGAGAGCTGATAACCGATCAGGTCAAGCTCAGTCTGTAGGTTATCTGGCGTGAGTGGTTTTTGTGGGTAAAGCTCCAATGCCCGAGCATAGACCCGCGATGGCACCGACCAGCGTTTGCCTTCGAACTTGGTCTGCACCACCTGATCGAGGTACAGCACATACAGCGCCAGTGCCAAGGACAGCGGCACAGCCAATAATAAGAGGATTTTTAACCAGAAGCGCTTGCGGGGCGGTTTGGATTTCGCCCGACGGCGGCGTTTTGTTGACATGGCGAGAGTATATCAAAGCCTCCAGATGGCCAAGAAACTTAATTATCCTGCAAAACTTGTGGCCGACTCGAAAAGCCTTAATATAGGACCTAGGGAACATTTTGATTTTTTCAGTGCTCGAGGGGATAAAACGTATAATGAAAACACTGCTAACCTTTTCGTTTGCGATACTTGCATTTGTATCATCAATAGGCCATGCCAGCTCAGTATCCCCTCCACCAGAGCGAGCAGAAATCATGGAGTTGATCAAAACCCTGGCACTGCTGACCGACAAGGCTGATGCCTGTGGCGAGCACATGAACTACTTCGGAAAAAAGGCATTGGAAGGTGAAGTGTGCAAGGAATTTCATCAGGACTTTTTTGATATCTGGCCGAGCCGTGAGGCGTTACAAGATTTAGTCGCAGACTACACACTGCGTCTTCAGCAAGGTGATTTTCAATGCGATAACTGTGATGTAATGCTGCAAAGAGTGGAAGAACTTCGCATCACCATTACCTACTATCTCGACTATATCGACTTTATGAAAGAGTTTTAGTGGCTGCCGCAAGACTGGCTAACCCTTCCATTCGAGCAAGTGTTCTTTCAATTGAATCTGTTGATAATATCTGCAGTTCAGAAAACAATCGGCCTCTTCTCTAATCTAAGATCAGCTCGCAGGCACCTTTATATAAATTAGCCAGGTTATCGGATTTAATCTGTTTCTTCTTGTAGTCTGGCTGAATATTTACGGGTCAACGCTTCAAACCGAGGCGTTAGACCAACATCTTCGTAGATTGGGTCACCCAATTCATCCTCTGCAATCACCTTTTTACCTGGAATGTATGGCAGCGCTTCCTCGACCAGGTCCAAGGCAGTGGCAAGCAACTCTGTCACGATTTGTGTCTCTGTGCGACTCGGGTAAATCTCTGTTAGCGCGCGAATTCGGGCATAATCACTCAAGCTGAGCTGCGCCGAAATCTCCTTTGTTAATGCGTAAGTCTGCGTATCCTCTTCCCACCTTTCTATAAGATTTTTTATTTGATTCATAAGCTTACCCAGCAAACTGTGTGTAGTATCCATTTGAAGAATAGGTAAACGGCATGCGTTTTACCAGTATTCGTTGCACACAGTAAACGTTGTGCGCGTGATTAGACTAGCTTTTCTCTGGCTCACTAGGAACTCATTTATCAACACATCTCTTGTCAACTGCTGATTTCCCGACTATTTTTGTCAAGCATGGGCGAGACAAGCTTGTCTGCTTCGCTCTATGGAAGGGTTGTAGTTTCTTAACTCAATCAATTGGAGGATAAGACCATGCATCAGTTGATTCCTGAACATGCCGCCAGTCATGCGGCTAATGTTGCAGTTGTAGTGTCGCTTGTAGTCTCTGTGATTTTTATGTCACTCGTCTGGTAGATATTTGCGAAGTACATCAAAACAAGGATAACGGATTTCCATACACCCCGGGCTTGCCCCGGGGTATTCGCTTTTCGAAGTAAATCATCCGGCCTCGGGCCAAGACTGTTTTCAGCTAGCGGTTGGAGGGGCTGAGCTTTGCTTCTTCCAATATCACGGGATAGCTGTAGCCCATGCCGAAATCACGGTTGGTAGTCACAATCGCTTCGATTTCCAGCATGTCACCCAGATTGGCCGTTTGCTGACTTGTAACAGTAATGTCATTGCTGCCTTCTGAGCCAGTGCCATCCTGAATGTGAAGAAAATTCTTTCCCATGATTCCGTTATTCACCTTAACGACCTTACCACTGATGTGGATGTGTTTGCCTGACAATTGATCTTGTTCGGTAAAGATTTGCTCAACGGTTTTGGTCGGCATAGAGTCTGCCGCCAGTATGACCGTGGGTGTGACTAGAAGTGCGGCGAGTGCTGCACCGATAAGCTGTTTATACATAGAGTCGTCCTCAGTTAAATTCTCTTTTTATCATGGTTCGTTGTTTGAGTCACTTTCATCGCCCTTCTCTTCTTATTCGATGCGCCATCATGGTCAGAGTTAGGTATAGTAGACACCTGAATAATCGATGTTGTTCAGAATAAAATCTGCATGAGGGTCAAATGAAATACCGCATTAGACTAAAATTCGGCGAGGGCTTTTACTTATCTGCCAGAGAAATATTGATTGGTGTCTGTTTGATGCTGATTTCAACTCTCAGCCATGCCCTTAGTTTGGGCGAACTGGATGTGCAATCCAAACTGAATCAGCCTTTAGATGCATCCGTTCCAGTGATTGCCAGCAACGAGGAACTGGTCACGCTTAAAGTAAAACTTGCCTCTGACACAGCCTTTGAGCGCCTGCATATTCCTAAACATAAATTACTCAATTTACTCAGCTTCGTGATTGAAGATGATCAGGGCAAGCTTTACATCAAGATAATTTCAACAAAACCCATCAAGGAGCCAATGCTGGAATTTATCATATCACTGGATTGGGGTAATGGCAGGATGTTACGTACATTCGCAATATTTCTCTCGCCCTGATGCCTGTAGTTATAGCGCCTAGCTAGCTGTTGAGAAAAGCATCACACCCCTAAGTTCCCGAGTCATACTCCGGATTTTTATTAAAGAAACTAAAACAGTGGGTCAGCTGTTTTGATTGATTGTCGTTTAGATCAACAAACTTAACTCCACATAAATAATCATCTCCACTTTGTCGCTGCCAAGCGATCTCAGCTTGGATGCTAACAGGTATCTGGCGTGCGTATTCATCAAGATTTTCGTAAGGAAGATAGATTTTCAGGTTTAATGGCATCTGCTCGTCCAGCGCCTGATTAAAACGCAGTTGCATGCCGGTCATACTCAGGTCGCGGCAGATGGTTTCGTAGGCCTGGCCATCATGGTCCACATGAACCCGCAGGTGGGCATCCACGCGTGGCGCCATTCGTTTTTCATTTTCCCGCACTTCGAGCGCATTATCACGTTGGTAAACAAACCCAGAAAGCACCTTATTCATGCTTTCTGAAACGCGATAGAGGTCGTCCCCGATCGTGGCAGTCGTTTCAACCTTCGCTGAACTCTCACCAAAGGTCTCGAACAAGCGGTCCAAACTTGAACTCAAAAACCGGAACTTGCCGAGTTGCTCATTACTCACATCTGAGATTCGATGGTTAACCTCAGCAGTTTCACTGACTTCATTTGCCATGCGTTCGATAACACTGGAAATATCTTTAGTCTTTTCCTGACTAACATGAACTGAACACACGACATCCTGCATGGCCCCTGAAACACCCTCAACATTCGACGAAAGTGCATTGATGATTTTGTTGATCTCATCAGTCGAGGCAGCTGTGCGTGCAGCTAGGCTTCGCACCTCATCTGCTACCACGGCGAAACCGCGCCCTGTTTCACCTGCCCTGGCGGCCTCAATCGCCGCATTCAGGGCAAGCAGGTTTGTCTGTTCTGCAATCTCTGAGATGGTTCCGAGAATCTCATGGATCTGATCGGCGGACGCTTTAAGGCTCTCAATCTCTCCTGAGGCCTTATTGACTTCATCCACCGTGTTTTCCATCTGGGCAATATTGCTCTGAACAGTCTGGATTCCCTCCTGGGCGCAGGCTTCTGTTTTTTTCGCTTTCTGGCTGACATCTTCCGCGAGGGTATGAACTGAATCGGAAATGCTGCGCATTTGTTCTGTTGCCGATGCAACCTCTTCTGATCGGCTGTGCTCCGCCTTGCTTACGTCGGCAATTTCATGCGAGATAGTCGCCACTTGGTAAGCAGACTGGGCCATCTGCTTACTGTTGTCATCGATATTTCGAATAATTTTGGTTAGGTTTGTGAGCATTCCGTTGAAGCTTCGTTCCAAAATGCCTATTTCATCGTGTGATTTATTCTCAACCGCACGGGATAAATCTCCCTTTTCGATACCCTCCAAAGCAATGCAAAGAGATTTGATCGGCGCCACAAATCGTTTGGCCAAAACCGCAATAATGGCAAATAGAATGACAAATTCGATACCCGACTGCCAGAATGAGTCAGTAATATAGGCACTTAATCTGGCATCGAGATCAGAGATCAAGGCATCATCCACGCCATGACCCTTGGCAATATCGATCAGATGCTCCATTTCGCCATAACCCACCATACGATTAACTACTATCGTAATCATGGTGACCAGAAAGAAGCTGATCTGTAATTTCCAGCGAATGCTTAATCCCACTAACCAACGCGGCATCAAAAAGCTCATGATGTTAATCCCTTAAACAGGTGAGGTTATGTTTCCATTCCGGAATACTTATCTTAAGGAATTATCGGACCCTAATTTCTCCACTTGAGTCCAGTCTAAAATGAAACATACTCATAAGCTTTAGCCATGGACTTGGCTGATGTGTTAACCTCTGCGGCTTTGATTTTGTATTGAGGTTGTTGCGGTGAATATCTCCGATGCCATCAAAAACCGGCGTTCTGTCAATTTCTTTGACCCCGCCTACAAAGTTTCCACGTCAGAAGTAAGCGAACTAATCGAAGCTGCTAATTTATCACCTTCGGCCTTCAATATTCAGCATTGGCGTTTTGTCTGGCTGCGTAATGAAGACGCGCTGAAACAGGCTAAAGAGGCCACCTGGTTTCAACCCCAGGTCACTGATGCATCCCTGGTTTTGCTGGTGTGCCTGGATTTGAAGGCCTGGCAAAAGTCTCCTGAGCGTTATTGGGTCAACGCCCCACAGGATGTAGCCAAATCCATGATCGACAATATCCACCAGATTTACTCCGACAACCCCCAGGTCGAGCGTGATGAAGGCATGCGTTCTGC
>CALZIQ010000005.1:54863-63830 GCA_945787735.1 uncultured Chromatiaceae bacterium
TTCAATGGCTGCCATGACCTTGATGTTGAAGGCTCAGGATATGGGGCTTGATTCTTGTGCGATGGCCTGTGATGCGGAAAAAATGGCAGCAGTGGTGAATCTGCCCGATGATCATGCGATTTGTATGGTGTTGGCATTTGGTAAGCGTCTTGAAGAGCCCTACCCCCGCCCAGGGTTGCTCACGGTCGAAGATGTATTACTGACAGATTCTTACTAGCGCCTGCTGCTTAATTGAAATTAGTTGGCAGCTCACAAAAAAACCGGGGCTTTAGCCCCGGTTTGTCTACCTCGCTACTCAGCCGCCGGAACGGCAGATGGATCCACTAGCGGGATGCCCTCTGAGCCTTTTACGTCTTTCTGTTTGCTTGAATAGTCTTTCACTTTACGTTGTGCGGCATCAAATGCATCGCGAATGGCTACATTGAGATCTTCATTCTCTTCACGCTTGATCACAAATTCCGAACCGGGCACGGTGATATCAATACGCACATTGTATTGGTTGCCCTGATGTTGATGGCGGTGCGGCGACTCTACCAATACGCGGCACCCCATAATGCGATCGTAAAACTGATCCAGTTTCGCTGCTTTTTCGCGTATCGCTTGCTCAGCACTTTCAGAAAGCGACACATTCCGGGAAGTAATCTGCAGCGGTAGTTTCATAAGTCTCTCCTTACTGTTTTTTCGCCCTGCCTTTCAGGCCCACCTCCTGAGCTCGAGCTATATATCACCTGCTGATGGGTAGTACTTAATTTTAATATTAGTATAAATCCATTTCGGCCTCATCGCCTTAAAATTTATAGGTTTAAACCATTAAAGCTTACTAATATTTAGGCCGATATGTTTGTAACCAGATGCTGGTTAAATTGACTGGTGATTCCGCAGTACCCAACGCACATGCAGTGCATTGAAAGACTTAAGGGATAGGTGGCGGATCCTTGTAGTACCGTTACTATCGGAGGTTTGATATGGCACAGCTTGACGCGCCAGTTGTAAACAACTGGTATAAACTCCCGGACTCTGAGACATTCCGTGTGGCCGCAGCAGATATGGACGAAGGGTTTATTGATATCCAGTATATAGACGGCTCACACGAGCAACTCGATGCCGAGATCTGGAACAAACTGAGTCCAGAGGAAATTGAGCCCAGTGAAGAGTGGCTTGAATCGCTCGAAGAAGATATTAGCGAACTGGATTTCTATGAACTCGGCGGCGCTCCCGGCACTGAACCCCTCGATCTAGGTGAATATTACGGTGAGTAGGCCGCTGGTCACGACAACTCAGTTTTTGCGCCTGACATCAAGAACGTTAGGCAGACTGCTGATTTTATAGAGTATTTTGCTTAAACTGCCGAGATCATTGATCTCCATGGTTAGCAGCATGCTTGCAGTATGACTTTTTTTGTCGGTCAAGGTATTCACCGCGATGATGTTAACCTTCTCGTTCGACAGCAAAACGGTCACATCGCGCAACAAACCTTGCCGGTCAAAGGCCCTGATCTGAACATCGACCGGGTACACCTGCTCTGTCCCCTTGCTGCTCCACTCAACAGCAATCAAGCGCTCCGGTGATTGATTGATGTAGCGCAGAATGTTTGTGCAATCTTTGCGGTGGATGGTAATCCCTCTCCCCTTGGTGATATAACCGGCGATTTCGTCCCCGGGCACCGGCTTACAGCATCCTGCAATCTGGGTAAGCAAGTCACCCACACCTTCAATGGTGACATCACTCCCACTGCTCGTTGGCGCCGTGGGAGCACGAGGTTTAATCTCAGGAAATTCGTTCTTTTCCTCCTGGCGTAACTCCTGAATCACACGCACAATGCGCTTAATTTTAAGATCATTGCGGCCAATTGCGGCGAGAAACTCATCCAGCTTGGGGTAGCCCAAACGCCGGGCCAACTTCTCGAAATTAACCTCAGTCAGCCCGAGACGATTGAGCTCCTTTTCCAGCACATTGCGACCATCTGCCACATTGTTGTCGAAATTGAGCAACTTGAACCAGTGCATGACCTTGTTGCGGGCACGGTTAGTCTTGAGATACCCCAAGTCTGGATTCAACCAATCACGGCTGGGATTTCCCCGCTTGACGGTAAGAATATCGATCTGTTCGCCTGTCTTGAGTTTGTATGTCAGTGGCACCATGTGACCATTGACCTTAGCACCACGGCAGCGATGCCCTACCTCGGTATGGATGTGATATGCGAAATCAAGCGGAGTAGCCCCTTCTGGCAGGTCGACGACATTGCCTTTTGGCGTGAAGACATAAATACGATCTTCGAAAGCATCGGATTTAAATTGATCGACGAACTCACTGGCATCGGCGACATCTTCCTTCCAATCGAGCAGCTGCCGCAACCAGCTAATCTTGCGTTCAAAACCGGGATCGTATTCGGTGCCTTCTTTATAGCGCCAGTGTGAAGCAACACCAAGTTCATTATCTTGGTGCATCTTGTGGGTACGTATTTGAACTTCGACAACCTTGCCATCCGGCCCAAACACGGCAGTATGGATCGACTGGTAATTGTTCTGCTTAGGTGTGGCGATGTAGTCATCAAACTCCCCCGGAATATGTCGCCATGCCGAGTGCACTATGCCCAACGTGGTATAACAATCAGGAATCGAGTCCGCCAGCACGCGCACGCCGCGAGTGTCATAGACCTGGTGATAGTCAATCTTTTTGCGCTGCATTTTGCGATAGATACTATAGATATGTTTCGGCCGCCCGGTGATCTCGGCACTCACATGCACTTTATCCAGTTCTGTTTTGAGTGTTTGGATAAAATTATTGATGTAATCCTCACGATCGACACGGCGTTCGACCAGCATCTTGGCGATCTGTTTATACAATTCAGGTTTGAGATAGCGAAAAGAGAGATCCTCCAACTCCCATTTGAGTTGCCACATACCAAGCCGATTTGCCAACGGGGCGTAAATATCAAGGGTTTCATTGGCGATACGTTTCTGTTTGTACTCAGGCAGTGCTGACAGCGTGCGCATGTTGTGAGTGCGATCCGCCAGTTTAATCAACACCACGCGCACATCCTCAACCATGGCGAGCAGCATTTTACGCAGGCTTTCTGCCTGTACCCGCTCTTTTTTTTCTTTTTTGCTGATCTCTTCCAGGCCCTTAAAAGCCTGGATCACCATCATCTTAGTAACACCGTCAACCAGATTGGCGATGTTGTCACCGAACTGCTTGCGAATGTCATTGAGCGTGACATCGGTATCCTCAACCACATCGTGCAACACGGCAGCGGCGACGGTTTCATAATCCATGCGGATGTTGGCCAGAATTGATGCCACGGAAAGGGAATGCTGAACATAGGGTTCGCCAGATACCCGTTTCTGCTCAGCATGAGCACGCTGCGCGACATCACAGGCCTGTTGAATAACATTGAGCCCCTGTTCAGAATATTTTTCTTTTAACGAGTCCAGCCAACTAACAACATCAATCTGTTGCTTACTGCTACCATTACCTGTCGAATCGGTTACGCTGACCATACCCTACTTTTTAGGTTCATCTTTGAGTTCTTGAAGATCATGCGGAGTGTCATTCTCATCATGCTCTTTTTTTGATTCACCAAACTCATGCCGAATTTCAGCAAAGTGCAGTAACTGTTGTGCAACCTTGTAGTTAACAGTCTCTTCAGGATATTTGCCTTCATCATTCACATCACCCGCCGCTGCACCGGTCAGAACTTCTATGCCTTGATCGACTGTTTCTACGGCGTAGATATGAAATTTACTTTTTTCAACAGCTTCAACAACATCTCTCCTCAGCATCAGATCGTTCACATTACTGCTAGGGATAAGCACGCCCTGCTCCCCTGTCAATCCACGTTCGTTGCAAACATCAAAGAAGCCTTCAATTTTTTCGTTTACACCGCCGATAGCCTGAATCTGGCCATGCTGATTCACAGAACCTGTCACCGCAAAACCTTGTTTAATCGGCACTCCGGACAATGCAGACAGCAACGCGTAAAGCTCAGCAGAGGAGGCGCTGTCTCCTTCGATTTCACCGTAGGATTGTTCGAACACCAAGCTGGCAGACAAGGCTAGAGGAAAGTCCCTGGTATATTTCGCACCCAGAAACCCGGACAAAATCAAAACACCTTTGGAATGGATTGGACCACCCAAATCGACCTCCCGCTCGATATCCAGCACATCACCCTCACCCATTCGCACCTGGGCGGTAATACGGGTAGGTGTTCCAAACATGGTATTGCCAAGATCGATAACCGAAAGACCATTCACCTGGCCAATCTTCTCGCCGCTGGTGTCGATGAGCAAAATACCGCGGTGAATATGTTCATGCAGCCGCTCTTTCATGCGACTACTGCGACGAACCTGGCTGTTGATAGCGGTTTGTACATCCTCCTCCGTGACTAGATCACGGCCATGTTGTTCAGCCCAGTAATCCGACTCGCATAACAAATCACTGATGCTGCGCATGTGCGTGGAAAGCTTCTGGGCATCTTCGCTTATCCGGGCGCTGTGCTCGATAACTCGCGCCACCCCGGCCTTGTCAAAGGGGCGCAAGGCATCTTTCTTGACCAGCGTGGCAACCAGCCGGGCGTAGAGATTGTGTCCTTCGGGACTACGATCCATCTGATCATCAAAATCAGCCGACACTTTAAACAACTCCTGAAACTCAGGGTCAAGCTGATATAAAAGGTAATACAACATCCGGTCACCCAGCAGCACGACCTTTACATTTAGAGGCATGGGTTCAGGCTCGAGTGAAACAGTGCTGACCAAGCTCAACATCTGTTCAAGCGAACCGATATGAATCTCTCCCGAGCGCAAAGCTCGCTTAAGTGCTTCATAACTGAAAGGGTGTTGCAACAGTTTATAGGCCTCCAGCACCAGGTATCCATTATTGGCACGATGCAGGGACCCTGGCTTTATCAGGGTAAAATCTGTAATCAATGCACCCATCATAGCCATGTGCTCAACTCGACCGACCAGATTTTGGTAGGTAGGATTATCTTCGAAAACGACGGGGGCTGCGGATGCGTCTGAATGATCCACCAACAGGTTAACTTCAAAACGCCTGAAAGATGCACCACCCTGAGTCGGCCCAATCACGATGGTCGGCTCTTCTTCCTCACCCCGACGAAAATCATCCACATTTGCGATGATTTCTTCTTGAACAGTTTCAAGGTATTTCAAGACATCCTCATTGTCTTGGTATTGCTCACTCAACTCTTCGATAAGGTGACCAACCACAGACATCGCCACTTCGGCATTCAGCTGTTTGAGTTGTTCTCGTACCTCCCGGCGCCACTGCGGGATCATACGTAAGACATGCTCGAGTGCCTGCTGCAACTCTTCGATCTGGCTATCAAACTTATTTCTGGTTTCTTCAGGCAGTTTTTTAAACTCTTTTGGATGAATCACCTCTTCACCCTGCATGGGCGCAAAGGCAAAACCGTTGGGCGTACGAACCAAGGCAATACTCTCGGCTTTTGCAGAGTGGCGTATCTCATCAATCGACTGCTCTTGCCGTGCTTTCAGCGCTTCCTCAATTTCATGTATTTTTCTGCGATACTCATCGCTTTCAAATAAAGCCGGGATGGCTTCACGCAATTCATCAATTAGGCGAGCCATATCGTGACACAGTTTCCGCCCCTGCCCCTTGGGCAGACAGAGCTTGATCGGCTTGTGCGGCAATTCGAAATTATTGACATAACACCAGTCTGTCGGATCCGCTTCGGTAGATGCTTTTTGTGACAATAACTGGGTAACGACAGCCTGCTTACCAGTTCCTGCAGGGCCAAGAGCGAAAATATTGTAGCCACTCTTTTTGATGCCGATGCCGAAATGAATCGCTTCTAACGCACGTGCCTGACCTAGCACATCGGCAAGATCTTCTAACTCGGCGGTTGAAGAAAAATCGAAATGTGCAGGATCACATGGCTTATAAAGCGCCTGTGCTGATAGTGGTTTAAGGTGACTCATCAATATCCTTATCTGACAACCTGAAAGTGTTCCATATTATTCAATAATGATAACGCATTCCTTAACATGAACGACCATCACGTCTAATAAACAGCAAAAAAAAACCTGCTTTCTCAAACAGGTTTTTTAGATTGTTTTTAAGAGCCCAGCCTAATTTTCAAAATTAAACCCGGAGGCAGTAATCAGCTTGTCTTCCAATTCAATGCGATCGGCAAGCAGCTCACCGAGTTTAGACAGGTCACCTTCAAGATTATTCAAATGTGAACAGTGATCGCCACAGTCATACTTATCATTAAAATCCAGAATGGTGTTGGTGCTATCCAGGATCTTTGGATAGATCGACTCAGCTACGTCATAGATCTCTTTTCGACGTTCATTGTTTTCAGCAAAATATCGATAGAGTTGAAAATGAGCATTGGCCGTATAGTCAACCAGGGACTGACAAAATTCCTGCAATAGCATCTGCACATCAGAAACATCGTTAAATGGCTTTTGTCGGGCCAGCAAGGCATAAAGAGACAACATTTCTGTCCTTGCACCAACAAGCCGTTGAATCATTATCACCGAACGACGTCGTTCGGCGCGCGGCATTTCAGTTGTTACAGCCATAATCCCTCCAATCTCAGTTTGTCACTCTGATAATACCAAAAATGTCGATCTTGCCTATACCCTAACTACGTTTATTTTGGATAAGTAAAAGGGAGGCATTGGCCTCCCCTTTTTTCATACTGGATCAAAATTTAGTCTATTTTAGGGTATCGCTTAACATACCGCGCCAGTAATAGGCCTTACTACTGTCTTGTTGCAAGCCAAACCAGCCTTCTTCATAACCGACTACTAAATAGGCCTGCGCAGCAGAATATCCACCCTCAGCGGCCTTCTGATAAAGATTGACCGCCACTTCCTCATTACGAGGCAAGCCCAACCCGCCGTGATACATCAGACCGAGATTAAATTGCGCTTGGGCATCACCACCAGCCGCTAGCGATTCCCAGATCGTCACTGCTTCTTTGAAGTCACCTGTCGAGGCAGCATCAAAGCTCTTGTTCATGTCACCAGCGGCCTGAGCCGCTGAAATGGCTGTCGACGCCACCATCATCAACCCAATCAAACTCCAACGCATCTTTGCAAACATCTTGCTCTCCTATTAATTTCTATACCGGGATCATCCACGCATACATTATTAGTAGAGAGCAAAAAAGTTTTCCGTGAAACGGATCACAAAAATGATTAGCTGCCACAATAGGCTTGAGAAAAAAGACCGAACACAGCGATTAAACAACACGAGCCTTAAGCTATAACATACTGTTATTATTTGACATTTACCATCACAACCGCCATTAACAACAAAACAACCCCAAACAGGCGTTTGAGCATCTTGACCGGCAAATGATGCACCAGGCGGGCACCTAGCGGCGCAAACAATAGGCTAGTAGCCACGATTCCAAGCAGTGCAGGCCAATAAATATACCCCGTAGTCAACTCAGGCAGCGAGACTGCATCCAGGCCGACAAACAGATAACCGACCGCCCCGGCCAACGCAATCGGCAGGCCACAGGCCGACGAAATCGCTACGGCCTGGCGAATATCCCACCCACGCCAGCAAAGATAAGGCACAGTTATTGTTCCACCGCCAATCCCCAAAACAGCGGATATCGTACCGATGCCACTGCCCACCAAAAACAACTCCAGCCGCTGAATAATCGCGTCGAGCGCACCACGCAGGGTAGGTGTGCCGACAATCATGTAAATCGCGATAATAAATTCAAACAGGGAAAACAACTGCTTTAAGGCAGCACTGCTGACCTGATCGGCCAGTACGGCCCCCAAGAAACCGCCCAACAGCATGCCTGTCGATAAACCATAGACGACGGGCCAAACCACTGCCCCGCGACGATGATGCGCAATCACTGAAGCAATTGCTGTGAATACAATCGTCGCCAGCGAGGTGCCCAGCGCCAGATGCATGATCGTTGCACTTTCAAACGCCTGCATCTGAAATACCAGCACCAGCACAGGCACAATCACCAAGCCCCCTCCTACCCCGAGCAATCCGGCCACAAAACCAGCGAAGCAGCCCAATAAAAGATAGATGATGATAGCTTCCAGCATGACAGGTATATCTGTTTATTCACTTCACGCTACTATACCTGCATGTCTATGAAAACAAAGCATCTTGTCGTCGTCATTTCCGGCCATGGCTATGGTCATGCGGTTATGACAGCCCCTTTAATCAACGCGCTTCATGAGCGTCATCCCAAACTCAGAATCACGCTTAAAACAGACGTCCCCAAAGCCTTTTTGCAACGCAAGTTCAACATGCCATTTGGCTATCTGCCGGACTCATCCGATTTTGGCATGGTCATGCACAGCGCCTTCGAGGTGGACACGGTCGAAAGCCTGGAGAAGTACAAAGCCTTTCATCAAGACTGGCCGACGAGGCTAGAAGCGCAAATGGCCCAGCTAAAACAGCTGGAAGCCGATAGCCTGCTCTCGAATATTGCCTACCTACCACTGGTTGCCGCAAAGCAGTTAAAACGACCCTGCGTGGCCTACAGCTGCCTCAACTGGGCGGAAATCTTTCATCACTACTTTGCCAACCAAGCCAATGCAGACCAGATATATCAGCAAATATTGGAGGCTTATTCGGCTGCGGATTGCATCATAAGCACCGAACCCGCCATGCCTATGGCAGGGCTCATGACCCAACGGGTTGGCCCAATTGCTTCTCAAGGTATAAATCGGCGCACAGCGTTACTAAACTTACTGGGCCTGCCGAACAGCACAAGGCTCGTGCTAGCCACGATGGGCGGCATAAAAACTGATATGAACCAAACAAACTGGCCTGAGATTGAAGACGTGCACTATCTTGTCCTGGACCTTCCTAGTCAAGACAGGCGCGATATATCCAGCCTGTCGACAAGTCACATTAGCTTCACCGACATACTCTGCTCGGTGGACTTATTGTTCACCAAACCCGGTTACGGCAGCTTCACAGAAGCGGCTA
>CALZIQ010000006.1:0-7231 GCA_945787735.1 uncultured Chromatiaceae bacterium
GCAAAGTTGAAGACACCTTCGGCACCCAAGGTGATCGTGCCGCTGTCGTTTTTGACATCGATACTGCCTTGCCAGGCCGCCACATTCAGGCCGTTATCGAGCACCACTTCATAGGTGGTGCCGCGCACACCGATACTGGCGACCGAACTCTTCATTTGATAATTATCGGGATTCTTTTTACCGATCTTGCCGGTGATGGTGCGAAAACCACCATTGATCAGAGTGAAGATGTTCTTGTCTTCGCCCAGTTGTTCTTCGTTAAAACGAAATTCATCGATGCGGATCTCGGTTTCAGGCCGAAGGGAAATCAGCGAACCATCGCGAAAACGCACTTGAGCCTTGGCCTTGGCTTCGGTTCTAAGGGTCTCGCCCGGATAAAACGGTGAACGGCGTTTGAGGGCGCGCACTTCCTGATTCGATTGCACGGCAAAGACCTTGCCGCTAGCCATCAGTACAAAGCCGGCGGGCTCTGCCGCCATCAACGTCACGGGCATCAGCAATAATACAAATAAATAGGAAGCAGGTTTACCGAGGAACAGGCCGTTCATTACGCCACCTCCATCAAGGTCATTTCAATCGCAGACTCAAAAAACATAACGCAAACTCATGTATTGCTGACTGCGGGTATAGGTATATATGGGCAGGTTTGAATCATTACGGCTGTGAGTTACCCCAATGCTGTAGCGCCACTGCGCATTAAAACACCAGATCCAATCAATCGAGGCCTGGCGGTAATCGTCCTCGCGGATGGTGCCGAAGGAGGGATGAAGCGCATCATGCTCGGTCTGCTGGCCACTCAGGGTAAGCTGAAACTCATGCACGTTGTGTGGCCGCCAGCTGGTCAACAGTCGCAGTCCGCTGTATTCCCGGCCAAAGTGTTCCCCGCCAGTTTCTTTGGGGGACTCATCGGCCAGATAGGCACTCAGACTTAGCGTCAACGCGAATTGCTCAACAGCATAAGAAAGACCAAAGCCAAGCAGGGTGAGATCCACATCGCGTAACTCTTCGCTGGCGGTATGGCGTTGCTGTGCCCATTGGCTGAACAAGACCAACTGTGCCGCAGGCAGCGGCATCATGCTCCACTCGAGGCCTAAACCCAAACTGGAGCGAAACCGATCTCGATCCACGGCCAGATACTGATACTGCAAGGGCACACGAAAGCTCTGACCGCTAGCCTGGTAGATATAACCGCCACTGAGGCCAAGCAGGCGGGTATCGAAGGGGTTATAACTATCATTCTGGCGTTCGCTGAGGGTGGCAGAAAGAAAATAACCCATGTCTTTGCGCAGCAACTGCAGATAATTGATACCGGCATTTATCTCGGCAAACTCATCGCCCAATTCGCGGCTGGTCTCACCCAGACTCAACACCAAACCGATGGGCAGGGAGATGTTGTCTTCGGTGGTGGCGCTGTTGATGTTTGAATCATAACCAAGGGTGAATTCAGCAAAGCTCGACAGATGGTGATCACGCATTTTGTTGCGTAGGCTGAGCTCATACAGGAATAGCTCGATATTTTCCTTCACCTTGGGCGGCGGATCTGCGGCAAGCACTGTGTTGAACAACACTTCTGATTGCTCAAAATTGCCCAGAACAAAATGGGCACGGGCCAGTTCAAGCCGGGCACGGTGATCTTCAGGCACTGCAACCAAAACCCTTTCAAGCGCAAACACCGATTCTTGCGCATGCCCCGACTCCAATGCAGCGAGGCCAAACATAAAATCAAAACGGGGATCACCGGCCTGATCTGCCTCAAGCATCTGCGCTTGAGCATAGGCGGCTTGATAATCACCGCGTTCAAGCATAATTTCAAGCGTCTCGACGGCAATGGCTTGGCCAGCCATACACACGACCAGCGTAATGGCAAAAAATATCCTTCTACACACCTTTTTCGTATCCATCCGGTTTCAAAGCAATACACTCACTTTTCTATCGGCTGGACGGGCGTTTTCTCAATTTGTATCGGTGATTTACGACGGACGTGGTCTTAACTGCTGTAGTACAATTCCCCTCCGTATCGATTTACTCTCGAATAATGCGGGCACTTTTGAATCATGTTTTATGTGTTCACACAGATGGCGGCGCTGATCGCCTGCGGCGTTGCCTGGCGAATCTGGCGCCCGCTGGGCATTCATGCCGACAACTCGCGCCAATCCCTTACCGCCTTGGTTTATGTATTGCTGCTGCCCGCCCTGGTGTTGGATGTACTGTGGAGTTCTCCACTGGGGCTAGATTCGTTCCGCATTTCCATCACCGCCATGAGTGCCACCCTGGCCTGTATGGGCCTGGCCCTGCTGGTGTATCGCTATGGATTTCGCAACTGTTCCAAACCCACCGCCGGTGCGCTAATCCTGGCGGCAGCGTTTCCCAACGCCACCTACATGGGGCTGCCGGTGCTGGAACAGCTGCTCGGGCCGGAAGCGCGCTCGATTGCGATCCAATACGATCTGTTCGCCTGCACCCCGGTGCTGCTCAGTCTCGGCATCCTGCTAGCGGCTAACTATGGTGTACACAATGAAAAGGCCAAGCCACTTGCCACCCTGATGCGGGTGCCACCGCTGTGGGCGGCCATTATCGCTGGTTCTCTGAATCTCGCCGGCGTACCTAAACCCGTGTGGCTGAACGACTGGCTCGGCATGCTCGGCATCGGCGTGATCCCATTGATGCTGATTTCACTCGGCATGAGCCTGCAGTGGTCTAGCTGGAAGCGCCACACCTTGCCGTTGCTGCTGCCCGTTATTCTGCTGCAACTGGCCATCATGCCCCTAATTGCCACCCTGGTTGGCAATGCTGTGGGACTACAAGGCATGACGCTGACCGGCGTGATTCTTGAGGCCTCATTGCCGAGCATGGTTTTGGGGCTGGTATTGTGCGACCGCTATGGCCTGCATACCAGCTTTTATGCGCTGGCAGTCACCATCACTACCAGCATCAGTCTGTTCACCATTCCGTTCTGGTTTAACTGAAGCAGTTGGGCAACAATAGAGACATGACAAAAATAAACCCCATTAACTCTACGCTACTCGCCCTCGGGATCATCTCAGCTATCCTGCCCACCACCATCTCCGCTGGCGAGCGACCCTTTTATTTCGAGTTGGATTTCGAACAGCAACGCATTCCGCTTGAAGACAGCAGCCGCCTGGAAGCCAACATTTTTGGTTTTCGCTATCGAGAATCTTTGACCGAGCAGATGGGATTAGAACTGCGCCTGGGTCGGATCGGTGTGGAACACGAAAAAGATACTACCGCCCTAAACTTTGACCCTGCGGGCTACGTTTTTGGATTGGGCTTTAACAGCCACACAATGGAAAAAAACCGCCTGCAGGCCGGTTTCGATTTGAGTTATACCTATTACGACAGCCGCGAAGAACGAGATACCGAAACCCTTGACGTAAGCTGGACCCAGGGCGAAGCCAAACTGTGGGCTTCCGTACGTATCGGCGCACAGTTCAAACTCTACGGCTGCGTGTTTGCCCTCAGCATCGATGGCGATCAGAAACTGAAAGGGCCCATACCGTCAAAACAATCGCTCGACAATCAGGATGATTCTGGAGAATGCGCTGGGCTGATTCTTGAAACTGCGGATCAAGGCGTGGTTGGCTTTGAAGCCAGCGGTGGTGCCCGGCAAGGCGGACTGATCTATTTTGGCAAGCGTTTCCACTAAACTGCTGCCACCAACTCTGCCGGTGACAGCATCCTGTAATTCTTGGCTAGAAAGACAAGCCCAGCTTCATATTATAAGAAACCACACCGCCAACTGAATCACGCTCAAAGGCAAGATTAAACAGCAGCGGGTTCAGGGAGACGCCGATAAACGACCTATTCTCCGATACCTCAACCTCATTTAATAGAGTCGCGGCGGTTCCCTTGGGCTTGCTATCGGCCCAGACCCGACCCACCCCCGCATAAGGTGTCAGCATCAGGATTCCTTTAGAAATGCTGACATCAACACTGCGTGATTTAACCTCAAGCTGGTCGGTCGCGGTCAGACTGGTAAAAGCCCCCCGCACCGCCACCGCCGGCAGGGCAAGATTGCCGCTGATGATGGCGTACTTGACCTCGCCGCCCCAGGCATCCAGATTGGAATCGGGCACAGTGAAATAATAGCCCCCCACATCGATATCAAACGGCAGCCCTTTTTGCACGTAGAGCTTGGGCACAATCAAGGTATCGAGGGTGTCGCCGGAGCTCATAGCCGCAGTCCAGGCACTCGTATTTTCAAGCTTGGTTGAGGTGACCGCTAGACCGACATCAAAGCCGATAATCCCCAGAGATTCCGCCGGTGCACCGGCCTTGTAACTGAAGGCCGCCGTCAGGTCTTTCGACAGCCCCTCGAATTGTGTCTGGCTCAGTGTCGCAATGCTGTCCAGATCATCCGCATGGACAGAAGCCGTCCCCAAAGCCATCACCGCCGCCGCGATCCATCGTTTCATAATTCTCCTCCTCGACTATAGCCATCACCCGGACGCTGGGCTAAGCTGTTTGATCATTTAATTGGCCACACTATGCCATATTAAGACTTTGGGAGGTAGGGATGAACTATTATAAAGACAACTCAGGATCGATCGGCAATACACCTCTGATCCAGATCAACAAGATTATCGGCGACAGTGCCGCAATCGTGCTGGGCAAAATCGAGGGACGCAATCCGGCCTACTCGGTGAAATGCCGTATTGGCGCCTCTATGATCTGGGATGCAGAAGAACGCGGCGTTCTAAAACCCGGCATGGAAATCATCGAACCCACCAGCGGCAATACCGGCATTGCGCTGGCCTTTGTCGCTGCCTCGCGCGGTTATAAAGTTACGCTGACCATGCCCGAGACCATGAGCATCGAACGGCGCAAGGTAGTGAAAGCACTGGGAGCAACCCTGGTATTGACTGAAGGGCCAAAAGGCATGCCCGGCGCTATCGCCAAAGCGGAAGAACTCGTCGCGGCCAATCCTGGCAAATACTTTATGCCACAACAGTTCAGCAATCCGGCCAATCCTGCGATTCATGAAAAGACCACTGGCCCCGAAATCTGGCGTGACACCGACGGCAAGGTGGATGCCATTGTCGCGGGAGTTGGCACCGGCGGCACCATTACAGGTGTGTCACGCTACATCAAGAAAACACAAAACAAGCAGATCATCTCTGTGGCCGTCGAACCTGAAGCCAGCCCGATTATCTCGCAAACTCTGGCCGGCGAAGAACTGAAACCGGCTCCACACAAAATCCAAGGCATTGGTGCCGGTTTTCTGCCCGCCAATCTTGATCTGGAAGTGGTTGACCGGGTAGAGAAAGTCAGCAACGAAGAGGCGATTGAATATGCCCGCCGTCTGGCTGCCGAAGAAGGCATACTTGCAGGCATTTCCTGTGGCGCTGCGATTGTCGCCGCGAAGCGTCTGGCGCATGAGCCCGCCTTCGCCGGCAAGACCATTGTCACCATCCTGCCCGATTCGGGTGAACGTTACCTGTCATCCATCCTATTTGAAGACATCCAAGCCTAATCAGACATAAAAATGGGGATGAACTATCAAGTTCATCCCCCGTCTTCGTGCCTACAACGAATTCTTAGCGAGCTAGTCTATTTTCATGCGCCAGCCACGCAGAGCCAGTGTACTGATCATGCCTGCCGGACAATGGGCTGAATCAGTGACCAGGACTCGGCAAACATCGGGGCTGCTTCTTCGGCAATCTGAGTCAACATATCTTCATTCAGACCGGTAAGATCCCAGGCCTTGGGGTCGACCTCTGGCACAGGACCATCGTCCTCATCTGAAAGCTCTGCACGTGAGGCAATGACATTGGCGATATGGACGATGGCAGCATCCAGACGCGCCTCTTCGGCTTTACTGATGTCATGATGGCAAGCCACAGTTTCACATAGAGCGGCCGGAATATTCCACTGCTCCAGCAGCACACTGCCTACCTCAGCATGATCAAAACCGAATTGATCCAGCTCGGCTTGATTGAGTGTCTTGGTACCGCTTTCCGACTCTGCCAGCGCAATCTTTTCCTGTTCAGGCACACGATTCATCATCACCAACATACCCAGGTCATGCAGCAGACCGGCCACGAATAGGCGTTCGGCGTGCAGCACATGGCAATGCGAAGCCACCAGGCGCGCGACCACACCGCAGTACACTGCGTGTCTCCAGAAGCTGGCCATGTTAATCAGCTCAACCGGGATTTGGGAAAACGTACGCACCGCTGATAAGGCTAACACCAAGTACCGTAGTTCACGCTCGCCGACCACCGTCACCGCCCGCGAAATGGTGCTGACCTTGGATGGAAAATTATAAAAAGCGCTATTTGCCATGCGCAGCAGCTGGGCGGTAAGCGCCGTATCACGGCTGATCACTTTGCCGATATCGGCGGCGGAACTGCGTGGATCATCCACCATTTCATTGACCCTCACACACACTTCTGGCAGCGAGGCTAGTTTGGCGATCCCCTTCACCATTTCTTTGGCTTGCATGGTCATTGTTGCTCCTGGCCTTAAAAATAAATGCGTTATGAAATCGATATCGGCTTAGATCGAAGATTGTTAAGCCAAAAACCTAAAAAACCCCGCTCAAGTAGACAGTTGATCTGGCCGATCAAAAATGAGTAATTACAAGGAAGTGCATCTCTGATGGCATATAAATTTAGGAAAAAACAAACAGTGGCCCAGGCCGGCAGTCTACTTCAACTATTGATTGAACAGTTCGATGCGGCAATGACGGACAACAACGACGCCATGAAAACGTTGATTGAGTGCCATAAGAAAATTGCAGAGAACCTTGAGATAGCGCAACAAAGGAACGCCAGCAAAGACACACAATCAGCCATTCAGCAGGAATTAAATCAAACAGTTATGCAAATGGTGGTGGCATTTCAACAGCATGATGCATTTAACCAGCGTCTGCAACACGCCATCGAGGGACTGGCTGAGACAAAAGCACTGATCGAGAACGATCCAGACGGCCAGACCCCGCATAATTGGCAGCAGCTTGAAGACAAAATCAGCGCCCAGTACACCAAGATAAATAAACATCAAATACATCGACAGAACCAGGATAAAGAGGCCTCACCGCACCCCGCCCAGCACAGCGATATCGAGCTGTTCTAAGATTTATTCTACTTACGGGGATTTATTCTGTTACTGGCTTGACCAGCGATGCCGCCTGCTTGGCCCGGTTAAGCGCCTCGTTGGCGCTTTCACCACTGGCCAACGCCACCCCCATTCGCCGCCGTTCGAACGCTTC
>CALZIQ010000006.1:7331-60856 GCA_945787735.1 uncultured Chromatiaceae bacterium
TCAGGCCCTTCAATCATGGACTGCCCTTTGCCGGAGGAAGACATCACCGGTTTGACTAAACAGGGATACCCCACACCACCGTCGACTGCCATCTTTAACTGATTCAGGCTGTCGGCAAAGGCATAACGCGATGTCGGCAATTCCAGTTCTTCTGCAACTAGACGGCGGATACCTTCACGATTCATGGTCAGCTGAGCGGCACGCGCCGTGGGGATCACTTCGGCCAGCCCCTCTTTTTCGATCTCAGCCAGGGCATCTGTGGCGATTGCCTCAATCTCGGGCACAATCAGATGTGGCTGCTCTTGTTCGATCAGTTTGCGCAACGCCGCGCCATCGGTCATATCAATCACATGAGCGCGGTGAGCCAATTGATGGCCAGGTGCGTCGGCATAACGATCGACACCTATTACCTCAACGCCCATGCGCTGTAGAGCAATAATCACCTCCTTGCCCAACTCTCCACAGCCCAGCATCATCACACGCGTAGCAGTTGGCGATAAAGGTGTGCCTAGTTTCATGTTCATAACTCCATATTTATCCGATTAATTCTTTGATTGTGCCAGCACTAGATCCAGTTCACCGCTGCGCTCAAGCATATAAAGCTCGGTACACCCCCCAATCGAGCGTCCATTAATAAAGATCTGCGGCACAGTATAGCCACCCGCTGCGCGTTGAATCATCTCGCTGCGTTTATCGCTATCACCATCAATAGAATATTCAATGTAGTCCACACCCTTTTCGTTCAGCAGTATCTTTGCACGAACACAAAAACCGCAGTATTTTCGCGTATAAATCTCAACGCTCACCGCACCGACCTTAGTCGGCGCATCAAAATCACTCATTCCCATCACTGCCTATATCAATCAAGCCAGGCAAAGTAGCACCTTGGGACAGCGGTATCAATACGCAGAAAATCTATAAACAACACTCAAAAAGGTAATGCCTGGCGCCTTGGAACCGATAAATAAAAAGCAGGATAAATCTTACCAATGGATATTTATGCAGTTTCCCATTGATCGACTTAATAAGATAGGCATTGCACTTTCGACCGAGCGAGATAAAACACGCTTGATGAAAACCATTCTCGCAGGTGCTCAGGAACTGACCAATGCTGATGGCTGTACACTTTACCTGCTGGAAAACGACAAGCTTCATTTCGAGATCATGCACAACCAGTCACTATCACTGGATTTGATTGATGATGGCAACAGCTGTATCCCACTGCCGGCCATACCGCTGTATAGCGAGACAGGTGAGGCCAACCTAAAAACAGTTGCCGCCCATGCCGCCTTGACCGGCAAAAGCACCAACATAGAGAATATCTATAAAAACACAGATTTCGATTTCAGCGGCACACGTGCCTATGATGGGCGTATCGGCTATATCTCACGATCATTTTTGACCGTGCCTATGCGCAACCATGAGAATGATGTCATCGGTGTACTGCAACTGATCAATTCGATCAATCCTGACGACGAGCAAATACAAGCCTTCTCCAACGATCATCAGCAGTTGGTTGAGTCACTCGCCTCACAGGCAGCAATCGCCATGAGCAATCACGGCCTGATTCAGGATCTGCAAAACCTGCTTGAAAAATTCATTGAGATTATTGCTGCCACCATCGACGAAAAATCTCCCTACACTGGTGACCACTGCCGCCGAGTACCGGAAATCGCTATGGCAATGGCCGATGCCATAAACAAAAACGATAACGGCCCGCTGGCCGATTTTAAACTCGACGAAAAACAATTATATGAACTCAAAATCGCCGCGCTGCTGCATGACTGCGGCAAGATCGCTACGCCGGTGCATGTGGTCGACAAAGCCACCAAGCTTGAAACGATTTTTGATCGCATTCAACTGCTCGATAGCCGCTTTGAAATCATATGCCGCGACCTAGAAATCGCCCAGCTAAAACAACAACTCGAAGCGGCAGGCGTAAAACACGAAACACATGCCCCTGAAGCCCTGACCAAACAACTCAACGAAGACTTCGAGTTTCTCAAACGCGCCAACCAGGGCGCTGAATTCATGTCTGAAACCGACCGCAAACGTGTTCGCAAAATCGGCGGCAGGATGTGGCAGACTCGTCATGGCGAAGCAAGACCGCTGATCAGCGCAGAAGAGATCGACAACCTAACTATCACCAAAGGCACCTTGCTTGAAAAAGAGCGCCAGATCATCAATAACCACATCGTTACCACACTCAACATGCTCGAAGCATTGCCTTTCCCTAAGCACCTGTGCAATGTTGCAGAGATTGCCGGAAATCACCACGAACGTATGGACGGCAAGGGCTATCCGCGCGGTCTAAAGCGGGAAGAAATGTCAGTGCAAGCTCGTTTGATGGGAATTGCTGATATTTTCGAGGCGCTCACGGCAGCAGACCGCCCTTACAAAGAACCAATGAAATTATCACAGGTGCTCAACATACTCGCGCGCATGGCACGCACCGGGCACATAGACCCGGATCTGTTCGAAATCTTTATTCGTCAGCAGGTATACCTAACTTATGCCGAAAAGAATCTGCACACAGAACAAATCGATCACATCGATCCAAACACCTACCTCGAATAAGTACGTATTAAATCAAACTCAAAACCGGCTCATCAAACGCCGCCAGCTGTTCGCGCAGGGTAAGGATCTGTTCCTCCCAATAACGCGGCCCTGAAAACCAGGGGAAGGCCAGGGGAAAAGCGGGGTCATGCCAGCGGCGCGCCAGCCAGGCGGAATAATGCAACATACGCAGGGCGCGCAGCGGTTCAATCAGACTCAACTCGATCGGGTCAAATTCGGCAAATTGCTCATAACCTTCCAGTAGAATCTTCAAACGCTGTTCACGCTCATCCCGCTCGCCCGACAATAGCATCCATAAATCCTGTACTGCAGGGCCGGAAAGACAATCATCCAGATCAACGAAGATCGGACCCTCGTCGCGCCAAAGGATATTGCCCTGGTGACAATCGCCATGCAGGCGCAGGTAGGGGATTCCCGTAACAGAATCAAACAAGGTTTGACAATATGCCAACACATCTTCAGCGATAGTGCGATACGCCTGCTCAAGCTCACGCGGGACAAACCCCTGCTCAAGCACATATTGATAGCTCTGCTCACCCATGCGCTGCACATCGATGCGCGGACGATGCTGAAATCGCCCAGCTCGTCCCACAGCATGGATGCGACCGAGATACTGTCCGACACGGCGCAGATGCTCGTCGTTATCCAGCTCAGCATGGCGGCCACCGACACTGGCAAACAGGGCAAAGCGAAAACCCTCATACGAATGCAAGGTTTCACCGGCGTCATTGGCCAGCGGCGCGGCTACGGGCACTTCATTATCGTTTAACTCGTGGCTGAAAGCGTGCTCTTCCAGTATCGTGGCATCACTCCAGCGCTGCGGACGATAGAACTTGGCCACCAGCGCCGGTGCGTCTTCGATACCGATTTGATAGACCCTGTTTTCATAACTGTTAAGTGCAAGCTGGCGGCCGCTGCAATACCAGCCCTGGCTTTCCACCGCATCCAGCACTAGCTCCGGCGACAGCCGGGCATATGGCGGTGCCTGCTCATCCGTCATGTTTATAAAATCTCGAGCACGTTTTCGGGAGGACGGCCAATGGCGGCCTTGTTACCCTTGATCACAATCGGCCGTTCGATCAATTTTGGCGTCTTGATCATGGCATCGATGAGTTGCTCCTGGCTTAACGACTCATCATCAAGACCAAGCTCCTTGTACTCCGTTTCCTTGCGACGCATCAGCTCACGCGGTTTCATACCCAACATTTTCAGGATCTGCTTCAAGCGGGTTTTTGAGGGTGGTTTTTTCAAATATTCAACAACTTCCGGCTCAACGCCTTGATCCTGCAATAACTGCAAGGTCTGGCGCGACTTGGTACAACGCGGATTATGAAAAATGACAACACTCATTAAACAACTCCCTGATATTCAGAATATTCTATAACCCAGTCATGACAATCCAAACCAGCATTCCCATACTTTTACAAGCACAAAAAGATATAGCATCAGCATAACTGAAACACAGTGATTTGAGTTAAAATACCGCTATGAATATAAAACATCACAATCAGATTGACGTGGATGCGGAAGCATTCTATATAGAAGACCAATCAGAGCCGGATGAAAACCGCTTTGTTTTTGCCTACACCATCACCATCAGCAACACTGGGGCGGAGTCAGCCCGCCTGACCCACCGTCACTGGCATATCACTGATGCCAACGGCAAGGTGGAGGAAGTGCATGGTGAGGGCGTCATCGGCAAACAACCCTATTTGAAACCAGGCGAAAGTTTTCAGTACAGCAGTGGTGCCATTCTTGAAACCCCAGTGGGTGCCATGGAAGGTTATTACGATATGGCCACCGATGATGGCAATCACTTCAAAGCAACCATCAATCCGTTCACGCTTTCAGTTCCGGGCAGCTTGCACTAAGCTACAGCAGAAATTTTTAATCCCAAAATGAGAAAGGCCACGCAAGCGTGGCCTTATTACTATTCTTTACCGACTGAAAGATCAGGCAGCCGCATTATGGTGATGCACGTCCTGTTGCGGATACGGAATCGAAATCCCTTCGCGGTCAAAGCTCAGCTTGACCTCTTCTTGCATGCCAAAATATACACCCCAGTAGTCAGATGTCTTGACCCAGGCGCGTGCCAACAGGATGACCGCACTATCGGCATGCTCTGCGACATACACCTCAACGGCCTTATCTTTCAATACGCGCTCATCGTTCTCTAGCAGCTTTTGTAGCACGGCCTTGGCCTGAGCAATATCATCTTCATAACCAATGCCGAAACGCAGATCAACACGACGGGTATCTTCAGCGGTTATATTCTTGATACTGTCATTAGAAAGTTTACCATTAGGAATAATGACACGCTGATTGTCACCGGTTTTGAGGATGGTGTTGAAGATCTGTATCTGAGCCACTGCCCCGATAAAACCCTGCGCCTCGATTACATCACCCGCCTTAAAAGGTTTGAACAACAGAATGATCACACCACCAGCGAAGTTCTGTAAGCTGCCCTGCAGCGCCAAACCAATCGCCAGGCCTGCAGCACCCAGGATGGCAATAAATGAGGTGGTTTCGATACCCACCATCGACGCCACACTGATCAGCAGTAAAACCTTCAGTATTACGCTCGCCATGCTTTGAAGGAAATTGCTTAGCGTCACTTCTACCTTGGCACGGTCCAATGCCTTGCCCAAGCCTTTTGTCAGCGCCTTAATGATCCACAGACCGATAATCAGGGTCACAATCGCCAGGATCAGCTTGGGCCCATAGGCCATGCCAAGCTCAATCGCCTGGTCGTAATATTTCTGTAAATTATCTATTTTTATTTCTTCCATTTCTAACCTCTTTTGTTTCGATTATTGAAATTCATATCCACCATGGGCCACCAGGAGAAAAGCGCGCCAATTATACAAACCTAACAACAAATCAACCAGAAAAAACATGCAAATAAGTGTAAATCTGTCACGGAAATTGCCTACCAAGCCTCCATATTTGCCAGGGCCTCTTAACACAAAGTAGCGCTCTGAAGATTGAAAAACGCCCGCCTACATGCCGCCGCTTTTTAAATAAAGCAACAATTCCTTCAAACTCAAGGCATTGAACCTGATGCCGATAACCATGCAAGGCGCAGGGCAAGCTCGCAGAACGTATGCCAGGGGTAATAGTGACAACGCCTAACCGAATAAAAACATTGAAAACTAATGTGTTCCGACACAGAAAAGGGCACCAGGACTGGTTACTGTGCGCAACGGATTGACGATGGCAGCATGAAAAACACAACCACAATTCTTGCTTTGATTGCGACGGCGTTGACCCCCACCGCTGTCGCGTTGTGGTTATTTCAGGGGTCCATCACGCAGGCTACTCTATTGTTGACAGCCGCCATTATCTCAGCCCTGCTGGCATGGCTACTGATCAACAAACAGCTCATCAAAAAAGGTGATCAACCCTCCATCTTCCAAGCAACAAGCAACCCTGGTAAGCGCGCCAAATTATTACTTAACCCTACATACGAATTTTTAACAGAACTCAATGACGCCGGGACCGAAGAGGCTGTTATCAAAAAAAATACCCGCGCACTCTCGGCCGAACTCAATAATCTGAGAAAAAAACTTGACTGGGTCAATCTTGAACGCAGCACGCATGAAGCTACAGTGCTGATATCAGATCTTCGCGGTTTCACCACCCTCTCAGAAACATATACCGCCGATGAAGTTGTCGATTTGCTTAACCGTTACTTCGAACATATGTGCAGGATTATCTACAAACATGGTGGCACCATCGATAAATTGATCGGTGATTCGATCATGGCCGTGTTTGGCTCACCTGAAAGTTCAAAAAAAAATGTTATGAATGCCCTCAGCTGCGCCGCCGAAATGCAAATCACAATGAACAAATTCAATCGGGAAAACCAAACCATCGGTATGCCAGCCCTCTACATGGGCATTGGCATCAATACCGGCGAAGTTGTAGCGAGCAATATAGGATCGGAGATTTATAACGAATATACGGTGATTGGCAGCAATGTTAATCTTGCAGCACGAATCGAATCCTCCACTGTCCGCGGTCAGATACTGATTGGCGAATCAACATTTCAAAAATCTAAAAATTACATCAAGGTCAGTGAACCTATGCAGGTGATTGTCAAAGGTAAACGCGAAGCCGTCTCCATGTACGAACTATTAAGTGTAACCAAGCCACGCGAGCTAATAGTGCCGGAACGCGAGATCAGACGCATGCCTCGGGTTGACGTGAACATTCCATTCAAATTTCATGTCTGCGAAGGCAAGATCATTACCTCTGAAGAATATGTCGGCCAAATATCAAACATCAGCACCGGCGGCATGCTCGCCTATACTGATCACGAGATCGACCCCTATTTCTTTATACGCTTCACACTCGACTTTAATGTGCTGGGCATGGAAGGCAACGATATTTATGGAAAAATCCTCAAGGTGACAAAGAAAGAAGCTGGCTACGAAATCAACATTGAATTCACCATCATCGACCCTGAAGATAGACACGCGATTCAAGACTTAGTCAACAATACCCTCGCCGGCATGCAACAGTGGAAACAGAACAAAGTCTGAGCCACTCTTTCAACTATATTCCTCGGCACCCAACATCTATTAACCTATCTCTGATAACTTCTGCTTCAGGCGTTTGCTTGACACTGGAATTTTCGTTTTTAATTCCTGGGCAAACATCGACACACGTAACTCTTCAAGCATCCAGCGATATGTTTCCAGCGCTGGGTCCACGAGACCTTGCTCTTTATGTTTTTCCTTACGTTCCACAAAAGCCTGCCACAAGGGTTTGATCTCGAGCGTGCTGGCACGATCTCGCCCTATCGCTCCTGATAGTTTCTCAAGACGCAGATTGATTGCCTTGAAGTAACGCGGATATTCACTCAACCATTCAGATGGTGTTTGACTAATGAAACCCGGATAGATGAGCCCAGCAAGCTGTTGTTTGACGTCCGCCACGGCATGCAACCAGGCGGGCGATAGATTACCCTTGAGTTTTTTATTTAACTGGTGATGTTCTGTCAGGGCGGCAGCCACCAAGGCACATAGCTCATTGGAGACATCAATCATAGATTGTTTGCCTCGAGCAAGACATGCATCAAATTCTCCACGTGTTCTTGGTAAGGGTTTGCCGCCGAGAAAGGCCTGATCAATCACCGCATTGAGTAAATCATGCTGCAATGCTTCACACCTGCCTATCGGCGCATAATAAAGACACATCTGTTTCAGGCCGGGCAGATTTTTGGTCAAGTATTTTATTTTTTCCGGCAGGGTGAGCATGATCAGGCGCCGCTGTGCTTTGCGTGTCTCTCGCTCGGCTTGTTCCGGTGTATCAAGCAACTTGATAGACACACTTTCCTTATTGTCGATCAATGCCGGATAACCACGCATCTTGACGCTATTACGTTCAAAATCAATTTGTAGTGGCAATGCATCAAAGTCCCAATCACGGATATTCTCTCGCTCACCATCCCACACCGGCACGACAGTAAAACTTTGTTGCGCCTGCCCCTTAAGCTTGCCCTGTAACTGCAACAGATCACGCCCCATGGCAACAAGCGCTCCTTTCTCATCCACTACTTTGAAATTCATGCGCATGTGTGGCGTCAACTTTTCCAGATCCCAGTCCTCACTGCCAATCTTGACACCCCCCATCCTGAACAGCTGATGCTGTAGGGCTTCGAGCAAAGAATCATTCGACGGCACCAACACTTGCAGGCAGGCATCGGCAAAATTAGGCACCGGCACAAAGTTGCGGCGCAATGATTTAGGCAGAGACTTCAACAGCTGGCAAACCTTTTCATTTAACAAGCCCGGCACCAACCATTCGAAACGTTTCGGCCTGAGCAGATTCAAGGCTGGCAAAGGAATAGTCAGAGTAACGCCGTCTTCAACATGACCCGGTTCAAAGTGATAACTCAGCTTAAGTGTCATACCTTCCACTTCAAGCGCATCGGGAAACTGCGCCGCAGTCACATCACCAGCAGCGTGCAACATCAAATCATCTTTTTTCAAATAAAGTAGCTTGGGCTCTTTTTTCTCTGCTTGCTTGCGCCACTTATCAAACCGTCGGCCGTCAAAAACATCTTCAGGAATTCGTTTATCATAAAAATCGAACAGCACCTGCTCATCCACCAACACATCACGACGGCGCGACTTGGCCTCGAGTGATTCAATCTCGGCAATCATGTTTTGATTGTGTTCAAAAAATCCGGCGCGGGTATTAAGCTCTCCTTCCGCCAGCGCGCCACGAATAAACAGTTCACGTGCCTCTTTGGGATTGATGCGGCCGTAATGAATCTTACGCCGTGGATTCACCACCAAACCGTAGAGCGTCAAACGTTCATAGGCCATCACTGCCGCTGGTCTCTTTTCCCAATGCGGTTCAAAGAAGCTTCGCTTGCACAAATCACCGGCTACCTGTTCGATCCATTCCGGTTCGATTTTTGCGACCGTGCGAGCATACATGCGCGCCGTTTCTACCAATTCGGCAGCAATAATCCACTTCGGTGTTTTTTTAAATAGAGCCGAACCAGGAAAGACATTTAATTTGATAGCACGTGCGCCTGTGTATTCTTGCTTGTCTGTTTTGTTAGCAACATTGCCCAACAGGCCGGCCAGCAAGGCACGATGAATCGCATCATAGTCGGCCGTTTGTTGATTAGGCCGCCAACCTAATTCGCTAACCATGGATTTAAGCTGCACCTGCACGTCATGCCACTCGCGCATACGCAGGTAGGAGATGTAGTTTTCTTTGCACCACTTGCGCAGTTTGTTGTTACTCAAGTGATGCGACTGTTCGTGGTAGGCACGCCACAGATTGAGATATGCGAGAAAGTCAGACTGTTCATCGGCAAACTGTTTGTGTTTTTCATCCGCCGCCTGCTGTTTATCATGCGGCCGTTCACGCGGCTCCTGCACACTCAAAGCGCTGGCGATAATCATTACTTCACTCAGACAGCTTTCATCTTTCGCCGCCAACACCATACGCGCCACACGCGGATCGAGTGGCAGCCTGGCCAACTCTTGCCCTGTCTTGGTCAGACGACGCTGGCTATCCACCGCCCCCAGCTCTTCCAGCAGTTTATAGCCGTCGCCGATCATCTTACCTTCCGGTGCCTCGACAAATGGAAAAGCGTCTATATCTGCCAGACGCAGCGACTTCATTTGCAAAATAACCGCAGCCAGATTACTGCGCTTGATTTCAGGATCGGTAAATTCGGGCCGCAGCTTGAACTCCTCTTCCGAATACAAACGAATGCAAACACCCGGGGCGACTCGACCGCAACGACCGGCACGCTGGTTGGCGCTGGCCTGGGAGATCTTTTCAATCGGCAGACGCTGTACCTTGGTGCGATGACTATAGCGACTCAAACGCACCAAACCAGGATCGATGACATAGCGAATACCCGGCACGGTGAGCGAGGTCTCTGCCACATTCGTCGACAAGACAATACGACGGCCTTTGTGCGATTGAAATATTCTGTTTTGTTCAGCCGCCGACAAACGCGCGTAGAGCGGCAAAATCTCGGTGTGAGGCGGATGATGTTTACGCAGACTCTCGGCAATTTCGCGAATCTCGCGCTCTCCTGGCAGAAAGATCAGCACATCGCCCTGACCCAGCCGCGCCAGCTCATCCACGGCATCGCGGATGGCCTGTTGCAGGTCACGGTCTTGCTCGTCTTCGTCCTCCGCCTGCAACGGCCGGTAATGTATGTCGACCGGATAAGTGCGGCCCGACACTTCGAGAATGGGTGCAGCATCAAAATGCTGAGCAAAACGCTCGGTGTCGATGGTGGCCGAGGTGATAATCAACTGTAGTTCTGGCCGCTTTGGCAGAAGCTGTTTCAGGTATCCCAACAGAAAATCGATATTCAGACTGCGCTCATGGGCCTCGTCAATGATGAGGGTGTCGTATTGATTTAGAAAACGATCGGCCTGGCTCTCGGCCAGCAGGATGCCATCGGTCATGAGCTTGATATAACTCTCAGGCCGGGTGCGATCAGAAAAACGCACCTTATATCCCACCGCATGGCCCAATTCAGTCTGCAGTTCGCCGGCAATGCGGGTGGCGACACTACGGGCGGCGATGCGGCGTGGCTGGGTGTGCCCGATCAAGCCATCAACACCACGGCCCGCTTCGAGACAAATCTTGGGCAGTTGTGTGGTCTTGCCCGAACCGGTCTCGCCGGCAACAATCACCACCTGATGTTGTTGAATTACTTCAAGTATCTCCTCACGACGTTCGCTAACTGGCAGCTCGTCCGGGTACGTCGGCTTGGGCAGCTTATCCTGGCGTAGCTGCCGTTTTTGGCATGACACCTGTATCTCAGCTGCCAGCTTTTCCAGCCCGGCAATGTCGTCATGATTCTGGCGTCGCAGACGCTGGCGCAGCCGATGACGATCAATAAGCAAGCACTTATCGATTTCTTCGTTTAATAATTTTGGGCTAAAGCTCACAACGCAATCTCGAGAAACTACACTAATTGCCGACACATCTACTGAAGCATTAAAGCATGAGGACAGGATGTCAGCTGAAATTCAGACAGATTGTATCAGCCACCTGAAGCGCCACGTTAAAACCCTTGCCGATGAGATTGGCGAGCGCCATGTGCGCAAACACTTTGCCCTGCACAAGGCCGCCAATTATATCAGCCAGCAATGGGAAGCGATGGGTTATGAGCTTACGCGCCAGCCATTCAAGGCCAAGGGGGTGGAGTGCGAAAACCTCGAGGTAAGCAGAACCGGCAAAACGCGGCCTGATGATATCTTTCTGGTCTGCGCCAATTATGACAGCCCAAAAGACTGCCCTGGCGCCAACGGCAACGCATCTGGCGTTGGCGCCATGCTGGAGATTGCGCGTTATTTTTCCCAGATTACTCCTGATTTCACCGTCCGCTTTGTCGCCTTGACCAATGAAAGTCCACCCTTCTTCGGCACAGAAAAATCGGGCAGCTGGATATATGCGCATCATGCCAGGCAAAATTGCGACAGAATTCAGGCAGCCATCATGCTCGAATCGCTCGGCTACTATAACAACAGCATAGGCAGCCAGCTCTATCCGGCCTTGATGGGTGCACTTTATCCCAAGCAAGCCAATTTTGTCGCCATGACATCAAATCTCAGATCAATGACAGCTATGCGCCGATTTGCTCGGCTATTCAAATACAACTCCAGCTTTCGTTGCGAACCTATGATCGCACTAAACTTTTTGCCCTGGGTAAAGTGGAGCGATAACAGCCCCTTCTGGATCAGTGGCTATCCTGCCTTTATGGTGTCTGACACCTCACCCTACCGCTACCCGTTTTATCATTCGCCTCGAGACACGGCGGAGAAACTGGACTATGACAGCCTTAACGTGGTTGCCACCGGCCTGATGAAAAGCCTGGAGAAATACGCCACACTCAAATAAAAAAACCCGGCGGGATAATTCCGCGCCGGATTTTTTTTGTTAAATGGCAAATAAGACTAGTCGACTTTGACACTATGGCGCTTGGCCGCCACTACTTTGGGGACAGTCAACTCAAGAATGCCGTCGTTAAAGCTGGCTTTGGCCTTGGCGCCATCCACCTCGGCGGGCAGGGTCAGGGTACGAACAAATTCACCCCGACTCAGTTCGCGTCGGTGATATTCACCCTTTTCTTCATTCTCTTCATGCTTGGTGCTGGCGCGCAAGGTCACTGTGTTATCAGACAGACTAATCTCAAGATCCTCTTTTTTGACACCGGGCAACTCAGCCTTGACCACAACCTCCTTATCACGGTTGATCACATCCACCTTCGGGGCCCGCCCTTCAAAAGGGGCTGGCATTTCACCCCAGTCCATCTCGAACGGGCGCATAAAATTACGCGGCCAAGAACGATTGAAAAAACCATCAAACATGCGTTCCATTTCTTCAAATGGTGACAATGCACGGCTAGCGCGTGGCTGCACGTTTTTCTCAGCCGATTTGGCCACGTCTTTTTTGTCTTCCTTTATCATAACGACCTCCTAAACACACATTAAGGACTCACCTACGTCCGCTATTAATTTTTGTTCATAATGCTGGATTTTCAAGCCTTTTGTTGCCTCCATCTTAAAAATAAATTGCCACCCCAATTGTGAACGGCAAGCCCGAACAATATGCAGCCCGCGCCGGTGATAATTTCGACCTGCAAGGGTTCTTGATTTAACCAGTGCCCAAGTGCCAGAGCCAACACTGGGGTAATCAGGGTTAACAGCGCAATGGCATTAGCAGATACATGCTTAAGTGCATAATAAAATGCGACAAAACCCACCACCGAACCCATCACGCCAAGATAAACGATGGCCGACAGCGTTTTTTCGGACATCGCTTCGGGCAACTGTCCATCAAACAACAACCAGGTAAATAGATAAAGCGGCACGGCCACCAGTAGGCCACCGGCGGTCACCGACAAAGCAGACACATCAGCGCCGATCTTTTTCACCCAGACCATGCTCAAGGCATGAATGGCAGCCGATGCAAACACGGCTCCAATCCCTAACAAGGCGGAAAAACTAATACTGTCTTGCGGATTAAATATCACGACGAGACCAACAAAACCCAGCAAGGCCCCAAGTAATTTGCTTGGCTGCCACAGGGACTGCCCCAACACCAAAGCGGCGATGAAGAATGTAAGCATCGGCAATAAACCATACACCACTGAAACAAGACCTGAGCTGATAAATTGTGCGCCCCAATAAACGCACAGCATGGCGGCATACAGCCCAAGCCCTGAGGCCAGATAGGTTAGCCGTGCCTGACGATGCCAGCTAAAAGGCAGACGCAGCAAGGCAAGCAAAACGAAGCAGAGCACCACGCCCAACAACATGCGCGCCGTGAGGCCAAACAGAAAACCAACATCTTCGCTGCTCCACTTGATCGCCAACGGAGTTGTTGACCAAATCAGAATGATCCCCATAAAAGCCGCCGGAACTGACATTGTTCTTTCCTTGGTTCTAGAAATAAAAAAGGCCGCAGATTTTTTGTCTGCGGCCTTTATGGAAACTTATTTGTCTTAATGAATGACTAACTCATACCTGTTCCAAAATGCGCAGACGCGGATGCATGTGGTCGTAGCCACACACATACTCGTGCCATCGCAATTCGGTTTGAATGAATCATGCCCATACTCTGCAATTGATCCGTGATGAGGTCAACCTCTTATTTCACCACCCGATGCCTGATGCGCGGCCAATAGCTTGAGTAATCAAATGACGGGCTGTGTTTTTGCACATGACACTGGGCACACATTTGCTCCGGCTTATACGCTTGATTCGCCACAGGTTCAAACCCGGCCGACTCGGCATGCTTGCGCCCGGCGCCGTGACAGTTCTCACACTGCACATTCAACAGGTGTGGCGTGGCATCGATATCGATGAAGCCACCCTCTTTTTCAAAACCAACTGTATGACACTTGATGCAGGATGGATCAAAAGCCTTGTTAACCTGCTCGAGCTTGGCAAAGGCATTACTGTGCAGGCTGTCGCGCCAGATGGCGTGTTCTTCCTCATGACAGGTCTGGCACACCTCTTCGCCGACAAACGGGCTCTCACCCGAGGCCAGCGCCTTCCGCAATTCCACCCGTTTTAGATACGCCTTTTTCACTGTGGCGTTGTACTCATCGTACCAAGCCAGCAGAGCGGGGTCGTCCTCTACAGCGGGCGGCATGGAAATGACTTCGTGTTCGAAATCGCTAATGCGGCCATTGTCATCCAAGCTCAGATCCAGTTTACCGAGACGCATGCCACGCGAGCCTGGCTGCAATACCAGGGTATTACCAAAGCGTTGCGGTTCACCATATTCTTCATAGGCGGCGCGGATCAACAGGATGTCGACATACTCCAGCGGCAGGGACTTGGCTTGCGCCAGCGGCAGGGTAGTCGATAACACGGTCAATCCTTGTTGCTGCGCCTGCTGTAAGCGCTGCCCTAATTGATCGACATCATCACCAGCCTGGCCATTGTGTTCAACCTGCATTGCTGCGGCAGGTGATTCAGCCGGGTCGAGCCAAGAAAAGAATGTCAGCACATGCTCCCCGCGCTTGATTATCTGGCTTGATTTGAAGGCATCATCCACCCAGTTGCTGCTAATCCAGTTAATTTCATGATCGAGTACAAAGCCTGTCCCATAGGCCAGATCAGTCCATTGCAAACCCACTGCATCATAGTCGAGTTGTGAGAAACCTTTGAGGATGTATTCGCCAGTGAGCTTGTCCTGCGGCACCATGCTGACAATCAACCCGCCACCTGAAAAGGCGATCAGATCAGGATGCTGGCCACGTAGCTTTTTCAAAGTGGATGAGTGGCGCAGGATGCCACCCGAGTCACCTTCGATGCTACAGCCACAGGGCTCGAGCTCGCCATCGACATTACCGGAATAGGCGATATGCAGTTTATCCTGTTGCGCCAGGGCAAGGGTCGGCAATAGGACAAACAGCAATAACAGTATTATTCTTCTTATTCCAAGAGTCACTTTGCCGTCTCCTCGGCCTTGGCCTGATCCCACAGTTTATCCATCTCTTCCAAAGACATCTGATCCAGGCGTTGGTTCTGTTGCCGGGCCAATTCTTCTACCCGGCGAAAGCGTGACTCGAAGCGTGCGTTAACGCCACGCATGGCCACTTCCGGCTCGACCTCAGCATGGCGGGCGAGGTTAACACAGGCAAAGATCAGATCACCGACTTCATGCATAAGCCTGCCTTTATCGCCCCCCTCGGCCAGCACCTCACGCACTTCGGCCAGCTCTTCTTCGATTTTTTCCAGCACAGGCTCAATATCGTGCCAGTCAAACCCCAGCCGCGCGGCACGGCGTTGCAGTTTCATCGCGCGCATGAGCCCTGGCAAAGCGACGGGCACATTATCGAGCACACTGGCGCTGCGTTGCTGCTCAGCTGCCTTGGCATGGCGCTCACGCTCTTTGTGTTGTTCCCAAGCCTGGGTCTGCGCTTCGGCCGTGGCAATATCTGCTTCGCCAAACACATGGGGATGGCGCTGCTCCAACTTTTCGCTGATGCCGGCAGTAATATCAGAAAATTCAAACTCACCCGCTTCTTTGGCCAACTGAGCATAAAACACAATTTGGAATAACAGATCGCCCAGTTCTTCGCGCAGGGCCGACATGTCCTTGTGATCAATCGCTTCAGCCACCTCATACACTTCTTCAATGGTATAGGGCAGAATGGTTGCAAAGGTCTGCTGTTTATCCCATGGGCAACCACGCTCGGGATCACGCAGCGCGGCCATCACCTTTAGCAGGCGTTGCATCTGTTCCATTCTTATTCCTAACGTTTTTTGATTGAGACAAATTTATTGCTGTCGTCGAATTCAATCACGAACTCGCCATGAATGCCATCATGACTGATAAATGGACGCAGGATATTGGCAGGAAACTGGATAATACGACCATCATTCGCGCTAACTACCACGTTGCGAACGCTGCCGCTGTAGTATTGCTGATATTCGTGGGCGGAGATATGCAGGGTAAATCGTACTTTTCGTGCGTTCATCCCAGGCAGGGCTTTAGTCTTTTAGATAATCGATCAGCACACCGCTGGTTTGGCGCAGGCGCAGGCTCATCAAGGTGGCCATTTTTCGGATTACCTTGAGCGCCACTTCGGGCTGTTCTTCGATGAACTGTTCGAAATGATTTTTTGTCATTAATAACAACACGGCAGGATCAGCCACCACCTTGACGGTAGCCGAATGGGGCAGACCATCCAGTAATGACATTTCACCAATCGTTTTGCCGGCCCTGACTGTGGCGATGCGTTTAGTTTCCTTATAATTGCCGCTTTGCTTAAGGATATCGAGCTTGCCCTCGGCGACGATGAACATGTAATTTTCACGATCGCCCTCAATCAGCACCTCGGCCCCCACCGGGGCGTTGTAGGCCTGGACATAGCGGGCAAACACATCCACCTCGTGGCGAGTCATGTCACGGAACATATCCGCCCGTTCAAGCATATTGCCGATTTCTGCTGTAAAGCTTGTCCCGGAACCTGCAAGTTCCAAGTATGCAAACGGGTTTTTACCACTCGCCGCCATTCCCTGCCTCATCATCTGATTGCACAGTCATGCCATAGTATTATCCTGTTCTGGCAGAGATTTCTTTAATTAAAGTCAAGAGTTAGCTTGAGAAGCTGGGTCAGCCATGGTGAGATCAAGCAAGGGCACAAAGGCTACTGGAAGTACCGTTTTTACTGAAACCTCGCCCCGGTTATCCTTCAGAAACACCTTTAGATCCTGGGAATAACCGGGATTACCGACAGGTATTACCAACCTGCCGCCTGGTTTAAGCTGCTGGATCAATGCTTCAGGCACCTGTTGCGGCGCAGCGGCCACCAGGATTGCATCGTAGGGGGCAAATTGCTGCAGCCCATTAAAGCCGTTACCCCAAACTACCTCCACATTCTCATAACCCAAGCGCTGCATACGTCGACGGGCCGAGATGGCCAGCGCTGAGATATTTTCCATGCCATAGACCTGACGCACCAAACGGGACAACACGGCGGCCTGATAACCTGATCCTGTACCCACTTCGAGCACCGTATCTGTTTCATGTAGATCGAGCAGATCTGTCATCAGGGCGACAATATAGGGTTGCGAAATAGTCTGCCCGTGCCCAATAGGCAGTGGGCCATTATCGTAAGCAGAATATTGCAGGTTGGAGGGGACAAACGCATGTCGGGGAACAGCTGCCATCGCAGCCAAGACCCTGGGGCTGATCTCGGCACTGCCGGTCCAGGGAGCCGCCCCCTTGGCCTCAAGCTTGATGGTGGCAATCATTTCACTGATGTTGGGCATGGTAGGCGCGTCAGTCTTCGGATTCGATCACGCCAAGCGGACCGGCCCAGTTTTCGGGGTGAATCGCAGCATCGCTATACCCCAGGTCATCCCGCTCAATATCATCGTAGGCACCGGTCCAGTCTTCAGGCGGCTCAACACTATTGATCGTCATTTCCGCCCAGGTATCGAAGTCCAGTTCTTCCACTTCACCTTCAAAGTACTGAATTTCAATGGTTGCTTCATCCTGGTCAATGGCAACCACCTCAAAAGTCTGCCCGCCAGGGGCCTGATACCAGGCACCAATTTCAACTGCAAGTTCCGACATTTCATCACCTCCCGGTCCGCTTCCCTTTGGACACAAGTATGAAAATTGACCCGCCCCGTCTCACCTATAATTTAGCTTAGAAAATTCACCCTCCAATGTATAGCTCATATGCCGATATCAGCATACCGGACAAACAAGTTTATTTTTATTGTTTTCACCAACTGACGCACACCGAAAGTGAGAAACGGCTCACAACCGGGGCTAACAAGCACAGATAAAATGCCGAAAACTCTAATGATTAGCACCACAAGTGTAGTCCAGACATTGTTCTGACAAATTCAGCACCCAGCCGCGTTACTGAGAACACCATGAAACAAGCCGCTCAAACCATCAACAGCACGCAGCTGAGACAATTTGCCCCGCTCGGCAAATTGAGTGATGAAGACGCTCAGGAATTACTGCGCACTTCGATCACCATCCGCCTGTCACCAGGTACTCCCGTGTTCAGAAAAGATGACACAGACAAGCAGGTGTTCTACCTGCTCAAAGGCAAGATTGAGGTGCGCGGGGAAAACAAAAAAATCGTAATCGAGGCCGGCACCAAAGAGGCGCGCATTCCGTTTGGACACCATCTCCCTGGTCAGGTCTCCGCCAAGGCGCTGGATGAGTCCGTGCTGGTCAGTTTTGATGCTGACATGCTCGACCTGTTTCTAAATTGGACCAATCCCAATGCTTATGTCGTCAACGAAGTGGAAACAAGCAAAGACCACGAGTGGATGAATAGCCTGTTGCAATCCCGCGGCCTATTGCGTTTTACGGACTCGCAAATGAACACACTACTTGACCGCATGAATGAGATCCATGTGAAGGCGGGCGATGCCGTGGTGTCACAGGATAGTAATGACGACCATTACTATGTCATCAAAAAGGGCAAGGCCACTGTTTCGCGCAAACCGGATGCCAACGCCAAAGATATCAAACTGGGAGAATTGCGCGAAGGCGATGCCTTTGGCGAAGAGTCCATCCTAACAGCGTCACCTCGCGGCGCGACCATTACCATGCAGGAAGACGGCAGTCTGATGCGATTATCAAAGCAGGACTTTTCCGAACTGTTGGCCCAGCCTCTACTGACCACCATTTCATGGGACCAGGCGCTGGCTAAGGTGGCAACCGGCGCAACATTTGTTGATATACGGTTAGAAGATGAGTTCAAAGCACTCAATATTCCCAGCAGCGTTAATATACCTTTACCGCTGATGCGCCTGAAAATGAAGCACCTAAACAAGCATCAAAAATATATTGTCTACTGTAATGACGGCAGCCGTAGCTCCGTTGCTGCTTTTCTGATGAATCGACATGGCTTTGATGCTTTCATTCTTGATGGCGGTATGGCAACCGCCATGCCCCACCTTGCCCTTAGGCAAATGAGCCCGCTTGAAAATAGCAGCGACGATGACAAAACTGAAGCAAAAGAAAAACAAGCTAGCGAGCCCAAACAGGATGAGAGCCTAGCGAATGAATATGAAAGTAAAAGTGAAGCCAGCATAAACGAAACAGAACAAGGTAAAAGCTTTTGTTCACTGGCGGATTACTGGGGCGCTACGGTTGAAGATGCCTCGAACGATTCTTTCGTCGACAGCGACGCACTCCACAATGTAGAAAAAACAAAAGTAACTGCATCTTCACATTCAAAAGTAGAAACCGTTTTCGAAGAGAAATCAGCCACCAAAAAAACCACCGTCACAGCACTTCCCCTTACACACATCTCGCAACCAGAAACCAATCCATACGGCGGCAGTCATTTTTTCCGCAACAGCATGATTGGCATCTGCGCACTAGGCCTGGTTGCAGCACTCGGCATGATGCAATTAAACCCTGAGGCTAGCGCGCCAAACACGACAACAACACCGGGATTTACATCCACCGTTATGGAGAAAAATGAGGTTCCCCCTGCCAGGGCAACGCCTGTCTCGAACAGAGATCCCGCTCCGCTCAGCAGTGCGGATAATCAGCGTGAGATAATTAGCCAAGCCATCAAGATGGACATGATGATTGAATCAGCCGAGATCGAAACAAAAGAAACTGACATGGCCGAAGCATTAGAATATCACCCCGTCATTACACCGACCCCTCCTAAACAAACCGCACTCGATCCTGCCACACGCGGCTTTCTCGAATAAGACCAAAAACATGCCCGGCCCCATGTGTTGACCACATGGGGCTTGCGCACGCAAAATCACTGTGTATACTTACAGCATACTGTATGGATACTCAGGAGTGCGTGAAATTGGAAAAACTCACCGCAAGACAGCAAGAGATTTTGCAGCTGATTCGTGATTTCATCACCGAGACCGGCATGCCACCAACCCGGGCCGAAATCGCAGAAACGCTAGGTTTCCGCTCTGCCAATGCCGCTGAAGACCACCTTAAGGCCTTGGCGCGCAAGGGCGTGATCGAATTGATGTCAGGCGCATCACGCGGTATCCGCCTACTCGAAAAAGAGGGCCTACCCCTAGTCGGTCGGGTTGCCGCAGGCGAACCGATTCTGGCCCAAGAACATATTGAAGACCACCTTAAGATCGATCCACAACTATTTCACCCTTCGGCCGATTATCTGCTCCGGGTTCATGGTATGAGTATGCGTGATGTCGGCATCCTAGATGGCGACCTGTTGGCTGTTCACCATCACCCAACCGCACATAATGGCCAGATTGTAGTGGCGCGCCTGGACGAAGATGTCACGGTCAAACGCTTTAAACAACGCGGCAACATCGTCACTCTGATTGCAGAAAATCCGGATTTTGAACCCATCCGCGTCGACCTGCGCCAACAGGAGCTGGCTATTGAAGGCATTGCTGTCGGCGTCATACGGCAAGGGGCTGAATTATGAAACCGGTCAATCTAAGCCTAGATTTTACTCAATCCGGCATGCACAGCTCTTCGCTCATGGATGCCATCAGCACAGGGTATGCCGCGCTGGACGTGATGCTGCCGCATGGCGGCTGGCCGGTGGGTGCCATCACCGAAATCTTTTGCCCCGATGACAGCCGCTTTGCCTTGCCCCTGATCTGGCCTGCCCTGGCGCGGCTCAGCCAGGCCAAACGCTGGCTGGCTATGATCGCGCCTCCCAATGCGCCAAGTGGCGGGCAGCTTCAGGCTGAAGGTATCGACCTTTCCCATGTGCTCATGATTCATCCACATGCCACCAGCAACGGCCTGTGGGCAGTTGAACACGCCCTGCGCGCCGGCACCTGTGCAGCCGTACTCAGCTGGGTCAGCCATGCCGACCACCACTCCATGCAGGACCTGCGCGGTGCCGCCCTGGCCGGCAACAGCTGTGGACTAATCTTTCGTCCAGAAAGAGCCATGGAGCAACCCAGTGCCGCCGGTATGCGACTGCGACTGTCCGCCACGTCCGATATGGGCATCTATGTTGAGCTACTGGAACAGCGACGCAATCGCACCCACACAGCCACCTATATCGAAACGCAACAGCTGAGCAAAACAGGCTAGCACGCCTTTTCAGGGCCGCTGCAAAATGGCAAATCAAGCTTTAATGAAAGACGGCCTGGATCAACAGGCCATCAAACGCATTGCCAAAAGCATCCAACAGACAGGTTATCCCTTAGACCTCAACGCATTCTGTCGAGATGCACAACGAGGGCTCAACAAGCTCGAACTCAAACAACGCGTACATCACATCATCAGCGTTTTACACCGCCACCTGCCGGATGACTTTAATCAAAGTGCGGAGATTTTATTTAACACCAAACAATACTGGGATTATGGCGACCAGAACGACCCCCTAAGTGGTTTCGCCGCCTGGCCAGTGATCGACTACAGTGCCACGTATGGCTTGCAACACCCAGACGTATCCCTCGCCTTACTCAAACACCTGACCTCACTGTTCTCAGCAGAGTTCGCCATTCGTGCCTTTCTCATCCACCACTATGAATATACATATCAACAGCTACAACAGTGGTGTGACTCACCCGATGAACATGTGAGGCGGCTTGTCTCTGAAGGCAGTCGCCCTCGCCTGCCTTGGGGTCAACGACTAAATCAATTTATTCAATCTCCGCAGCCAGTCATTACACTTCTCAACAAACTAAAGGATGACTCCAGCCACTATGTACGCCGTTCCGTCGCCAACAATCTGAATGACATATCAAAAGACCATCCTGATACGATTATCCGCTTATGCACTCAATGGCAACGCAAACCAACACCGGAACGGCAGTGGATCATCAAACATGCCTGCCGCAGTCTTATCAAGTCCGGCCATCCAGAGTGTCTTGCCTTGCTTGGATTTAACAAGTCACCCAAGATCAACCGGCCTGGCTTGCAACTCAGCCGTAAAACGATAACCATGGGCGAGAAACTCGACTTTAGTGTCTTGATAAAATCACGTGCGCAAAAAGCGCAGAAACTGGTCGTTGACTACACGGTCCACTACATCAAGGCAAACGGCAGCAGCAAACCGAAAACATTCAAACTCAAAACCTTCACGCTCGCCCCCGGCGAAGAAAGATGCATATCCAAAACACTTTCATTCAAGCCTATCACTACCCGCACATACTACCCTGGCCTCCACGCCATCGAGCTTTTCATAAATGGCAACTCATACAAAAAAGCGATCTTTCACGTGCATTGAAAAAATGATCACAATTATATAAAAACCCTTAACCGTAATATTCGCATATTGCCAAAAAAAACCAATCATGAAACCATTAAGCTCCCGCTGAATTTCAGAAAAAACACATCGACAGGCAGGATGGAATGAATAGCGACGAGATTTTGGATACCATTCCGGCACACCTGCTTCTGCTTGATGACAAAGGCTCGGTGCATGAATTTCACACCACCGACCGAATCAACGGCCATCCCATGCCTCAAAACTGCGGCATCAATATAAACACACTCTTTTCGCACACCATCTCTCGGCGTTATTTACACACCATAAAAAAACTAAAAATAGCTGACAGCCCCATCAGCTTTGACTATGCAATCAATCAAAATGGACAACAGCATCACTTCAGAGCGCATGGATCACAGCAGGACAGTAATTATCTCTTTATCATCCAAACGACCAGCGAAGATTCCCACGCCAAGGAAGAGACAGAAAAGCTCTATGAGCAAATCCGCAAAGCACAAAAAATGGAGGCACTGGGGCGATTAAGCAGCGGCATTGCACACGACTTCAATAACATTCTTGCCAGCATTCTTGGTTATGCCGACCTGACACTGGATATTGTCAGCAGCCAAGGACAGCAGGAGCTTGTACGCTACATCAATGAAGTGATCAACGAGGGCGAAAAGGCGCGCGACTTGATCACCCAAATGCTCGTATTTGCACGCACCAGCCCGAATGAAGACATAGCCCTAAATCCTGCACCATTGGTAAAGGAATTGGCCAAAGTGATTCGCACCTCTTTACCCAATAATATCAAGCTGATCATTAATACCGAAGCAGATCTGCAAAAAATTCTTATTGCGCCCTCACAACTGCAGCAAGTCATCCTCAATATTTGCAACAACAGCCTTGAATCAATGGCAGAAAAACATGGCCAAATCACTATCAGCCTATGCAATGCCAGTTGTTTCGATGCCAAATGCAGTGCCTGCCATCAACACTTCGATGGTGATTTTGTCGAAATTTCAATTGCTGATGACGGTGAAGGTATTGACCCTGATAAACTCGACCAGATCTTCAATGCTTTTTACACCAGCCGAGATAATACCGAGCAAAGTGGCATGGGTTTAGTAACGGTAGATGAAATTCTTCATGAACACCAAGGGCATATCCTTGTCGAATCAATTGTGAATTACGGCACAACAACACGCTTGCTTTTCCCCGCCGCCAAAAACCCGCAGCAGATCAAATCCGAACAAACCGACAAACAACTGTGCAGTCGCGCCAGCATCCTGATAATCGAGGATGAAGAAACAATTGCCAACCTGCAAAGTGAGCTACTCCAATCTCGAGGTTTCAGTACAGCAACTTACTCTGATGCTTATGAGGCTTTATCAAGACTCAAGGCAACACCGGGCAAATTCGACTGCATTGTGATTGATCAATTGATGCCATCTCTTTCCGGCATCGAGTTTTCCAAACTGGCATTACAGCTACGCCCCAAAATCCCCATTATTTTATGCCTAGCCAACAGACAGCCTGTTGATCAGCACACACTTGACCTGCTGGGAATTCGAGGACAGCTGCAAAAACCGTTTACTTCAGAACAGTTGATTGAGGAAATCTGTAAATTAGTGCAGACCGAAAAAGAAATTGGGGGCTAAGCCCCCAAGAACATTAAAGATAATAACCGAAGGCTTCGTTAAATTTGTCGTCGAACGACTGGCGGTCAAATCTGTGATTCTGTGTACCATGGTGCTCTATCTTGATAGCGCCCATTAAAGAGGCAAGCCGCCCCGTACTTTCCCAGTCCATGTCATGCATCAAGCCATACAGCAGGCCGGCACGATAAGCATCACCACAACCGGTAGGATCAACCATTTGATCGGTTTTTGCCGCTGGAATATCGATACGATGCTGTTTGGTGTAGATATGCGATCCCTGCCCACCCATTGTCACTATCAACGCCTCGACATACTCGGCAAGCTCATGCGGTGATTTACCGGTGCGATCTTGCAGCAACTGCATTTCGTAATCATTGACGGTGACCCAGGTGGCCTGCTCAACAAATCTCATCAGATCATCACCATCAAACATGGGCATGCCCTGGCCGGGATCAAAAATAAATGGGATATCCAGATCAGCCAACTGTTGGGCATGTTCAATCATGCCGTCGCGGCCATCGGGTGAAACGATACCGATCTTCACACCTTTGGCATCACTGACCTGGTTTTCATGCGACATACCCATCGCACCCGGATGAAAGGCCGTGATCTGGTTATCATCCATGTCGGTAGTGATAAAGGCTTGTCCGGTATAGGCCCCTTCGATTATTTTTATATGCGCACGTGAAATACGACACTCTTCCATCCACTCAGCATAGGGCAAGAAATCCGTACCCACGGTCGCCATCGGCAGGGGCTCGCCACCGAGCAGTTTCAAGTTATAGGCAATGTTGCCAGCACAACCGCCGAATTCACGCCGCATGTCCGGCACCAGAAAGGAGACATTCAACATGTGCACCTTATCCGGCAGGATGTGGTTCTTGAAACGGTCGTGGAAGACCATGATGTGATCGTACGCATAAGAACCACAAATCAGTGCAGACATAAACGTTCCCTTCTTTTAAACAAATAAAACAAACAACCAAATAAGCGTAGCATTGACAAAAGCGACAAACACCGCCGCAGAACCGATATCTTTGGCACGGCCTGCCAACGTATGCTGCTCAGGACCGATACGATCCACCACCGCCTCCACAGCAGAGTTTAACAGTTCGACCATCAAGACTAGAAGCAGACTGCCAATAAGCAACGCATACTCGATGCCGTCATCTCCCAACCACAAGGCGACAGGCGTCATGATCAACAATAAAAACAACTCTTGCCGGAAAGCAGCCTCATGCTTAAATGCCGCGCGAAAGCCTTTCCAGGAATAGCCTGTAGCATCAATGATACGGCCTATTCCGGTTTTTCCGGGTTTAGGCATTCGCCTCGTTATCTTTCCAAGTCAGATCCAACTCACGCGCGGCACGCACATCATCCAAACGACGTGAAGGAAGGGTATAAGGCGCACCTTTGAGCTGATCCACATTCTGCTCGGCTTCTAGCTTGATCTTAGTCATGGCTTCGACAAAACCATCCAACTCCGACTTGGCCTCGGTCTCTGTCGGCTCAATCAAAAAACACTCAGGCACCAGCAACGGAAAATAGGTTGTCGGTGCATGAAAACCATAATCCAACAGGCGCTTGGCAAAATCCATGGCCGTGGCGTTCTGTTCCTTGGCTTGGCGTTTCAGCGTCAGAATGAACTCATGCGTGGCGCGCCGCTCAGGGTAGGCCATATCAAATCCAGCCTTTTTCAGCTGTACCATCATATAGTTTGCATTGAGCGTGGCGTACTCCGCCACACGCTCCATGCCTTCACGCCCCAGCAATCTGGCATACACATAGGCCCGCAACAACACACCAATGTTACCGGTAAAGGCAGACATGCGACCGATGCTGTGCGGACAATCTTTTTCAGTCAACCAGCGATAGTTATCTTCTTCTTTTGTTACCATAGGAATAGGCAGGAAGGGGATCAAACGTTCGCTCACTCCAACAGGCCCCGCACCCGGGCCACCACCGCCATGTGGAGTGGAAAAGGTCTTATGCAAATTCATATGAATCACATCAAAACCCATGTCTCCGGGGCGCACCTTGCCAAGAATGGCATTCAGATTGGCGCCATCGTAATAAAGCAGACCACCAGCATCGTGCACAATTTTGGCAATCTCGGTAATTTTGCGCTCAAACACGCCGACCGTGGATGGGTTGGTCAACATGATGCCAGCAGTTTGAGGGCCCACTGCCGCTTTTAGCGCTTCGATATCAATATCGCCATCACCCTTGGTGGGGATTTCCTTCACCTTATAACCACACATCACCGCCGTGGCAGGATTTGTACCGTGGGCGGCATCAGGCACGATGATCTCACAGCGAGCATCATCACCACGCGACTCATGATAGGCGCGTATCATCGCCACACCGGCAAACTCACCTTGAGCACCCGCTGCAGGGATCAAGGAGACCTCTTTCATGCCGGTCACTTCTTTCAAGATCTGCTGTAGATCATAGAGACAAGACAACAAACCTTGGCCGGAAGAATCAGGCGCATAAGGATGACGCCCGGCAAGACCAGGCAACAAAGCCATGGAGTTACAAATGCGCGGATTGTATTTCATGGTGCAGGACCCGAGCGGATAAAACTCGGTATCGATGGAAAAATTCTTCTGCGACAAGCGGGTGTAATGGCGCACCACCTGCATCTCCGACACCTCTGGCAGGGTCGGGCGCGACTTGCGCTGCAGATTATCCGGGATGCCACTTACTTCAACCTTGTCGGCAACTTGTCCGGCCGCATATCGACCAGTACGAGATTGTTCAAAAATCAACATAAGTTTACGTCTTCTATTCTGTTATGTTATTCAGTTAAGGCGGCCATGGCGGCATCATAATCGGGCTCATCCGCCACATCCTTCACCAGTTCGACATGGATGACCTTGCCCTGCGCATCGATTACCACCACGGCCCGAGCTGTGAGGCCCGCCAACGGACCGTCCACCATCAACACGCCATACTCTTTGGCAAAGCGACGCGAACGCATCATCGACAGCGGCACCACGTTTTTTAGCTTTTCCACCCCACAAAAACGGCTTTGGGCGAAGGGCAAGTCGGCCGAGATCATCAGCATCACCACGTCATCACGGCCTTCGGCCAGTTGATTAAATTTCTTCGTCGAGATGGCACACACCGGGGTATCGAGGCTGGGCACGATGTTGAGCAAAACCTTTTTGCCGATGAAATCCGCCAGAACCTTGTCCTGCAACTTGGCATTGACCAACTTGAAGTCCGGCGCTGAATTGCCCACTTCCGGCAGTTCACCGATGGTATTAACGGCCTGGCCACGCAGCTCGATGCTTGCCATACTTATGCCCCCAGCACTTCTTTAAGGGCTGTAGCATAAACATCCAGGTCGGCCTCGGTCTTGGTCTCGGTAGCGGACACGCTGATGCAGTCATTCAGTTCGGGATAGCGGGTGGCCATGGCATAACCGCCATAGATACCTTTGGCGGCCAGCGTTTCCAACACCTCATCCACCGGCTTGGGCAGGCGCAGCACCACATCGTGAAAACTGGCTCCGGAAAAAACACGCTCAACTCCATTGATGCTGCACAGCTTGTCCGCCAGGGCTTGGGTATTGCTAATGCTTTGCGCAGCCACACGCTCCAAACCTTCCGCCCCCATCAAGGCCATGTAGATGGTTGACGCTGTCACCATCAAGCCTTGGTTAGTACAGATATTCGAGGTCGCCTTGGAACGGCGTATGTGTTGTTCTCGCGCTTGCAAGGTCAACGAAAAACCCGGCTTGCCGTCAAGATCAACCGTGCGGCCAATGATACGCCCCGGCAACTGACGCACATGCTTTTGCTTGCAGCACATAAAGCCGTAATTGGGGCCTCCACTGGAAAGCGGAATACCAAGGGGCTGGCCTTCACCGCAGGCAATATCAACACCATCAGTCCCCCACTCGCCCGGCGCCTTAAGCAGTGCCAGTGTAGTCGGATTAACGACGGCGATACTTATGCTGTTGTTTGCAGCAGCCCAATCGGTCAGCACATCCACATCTTCCATCACACCGAAAAAGTTGGGCTGCGGAATCACCAGGGCGGTAATGTCTTCGCCTTCGTATTTGCCCAGCTCACCCACCAGGGTCTTCCCCGCGTCGGCACAGTAAGGCAGCTCTACGATGGTGATACCCTGATTCTTGACGATGCCTGCCACCACTGCGCGATAGGCAGGATGCACCGTGCTCGGCATCAAAATGCGTTTCGATTTCGACTTACGATGCGCCCGCACCGCCATCAACACCGCTTCGGCTAGGGCCGAGGCGCCGTCATAAAGCGATGCATTGGAAACATCCAGACCGTTGAGGCTGGCCATCATAGTCTGGTATTCGTACAACACCTGCAGCGTGCCCTGACTGGCTTCGGCCTGATAGGGCGTGTAGGCACTGTAGAACTCACCACGGGTGGTGATATCCCACACCGCTTGCGGGATGTGGTGCTCATAGGCACCCGCGCCAATGAAGTTCAGGCCGATGGCGTCACCAGCCGCGCGCTCACGCATCAGGCGCGACACTGCCATCTCGTTCAGACCAACAGGCACCGCGTCACTTAGGCCATCAACACGCAAATCGGCCGGGATTTCATCAAACAAATCGTCGATGCTGTTGATGCCGATAGCATCGAGCATCTCGGCGACATCCTGTTCGGTATGTGGAATAAAAGGCATTGTTTCACTCTACTTCGATTCTAATAAAGAAATTTAAAACGAGGATATCTTTATGCAGGCAAGGCGCGGAGCTTTTGAGAATCGTAGTTAACATCCCGTTAATGAGACTCGCAGAAAGCTTCGCAACGCCCCCATTTATATCCAGCGCATTAAAATAGACCGTTTTAGTGATCTTCTTCTGAGACCAATTCAGTATAGGCATCCGCATCCATCAGCTCGTCCAACTCACCCTCTTCAGACAGTTTGACCTGCATAATCCAACCGTCACCGTAAGGATGATGATTCACCAGATCAGGACTGTCGGCCAGTTCTTCGTTGACGGCAACCACTTCGCCGGTCACCGGGCTATAGACATCTGAGGCCGCCTTGACCGACTCGACCACGGCACACTCTTCACCCACGGACACCGCCGCTCCCACTTCAGGCACCTCAACGAAAACCATGTCGCCCAACAGCTCTTGGGCATGATCGGTGATACCAATCTTAACCGTACCGTCGCCCTGTACTTCAACCCATTCGTGGCTCTTGCTGTATTTCAGGTTCGCTGGAATATCGCTCATTAGTGGTTCCTCTCTTATAATTTTTCAGAATCTTTATCGCCCCCTCCTTGAATGGGAGAGGAAATATTCGTGGTTAAAAAGGTTACTAACCCAGTTCGACACAGACTTTACCGTGACGGGCAAACGGCGGCTTGACCACTTTACACGCCAACTGTTTGCCGCGCACCTCAACCTGGCAGGTCTCGCCCACCTCGGCAGACACCCGCGCCAGCGCGATCGACTTGCCCAGGGTAGGTGAAAATCCTCCGCTGGTGGTTTCACCCACTGCCGTGCCGTTGAGTGTCACACTTTGATGCGCGCGCAACACACCCTTGTCCTGCAACACCAGACCGACGAACTTGCGCAGCCCGCCTTGTTGGCGCTGAGCCTCCAAGGCCTCGCGACCCGTAAATTCACGCTCGGCCGGCTCCCAGGCTACGGTCCAGTTCAACCCTGCTTCGAGCGGGCTGATGGTCTCATCCATGTCAGAACCGTACAGATTCATACCCGCCTCCAGGCGCAGACTGTCACGCGCACCCAGGCCACAAGGGCGTACGCCCTGTTCGACCAACTTCTGCCACATTTCAGATGCCTGACCGGCCGGCACCATAATCTCATAACCATCTTCGCCGGTGTAGCCGGTGCGGGCGATAAACAACTCGTCCGCCTTCATCGCAACAAAGATCTTCAATGCGCTCGCCGCCTCGGCCTGCGCCGGACTCATAACGGCACGAGCCTTGTCGCGTGCATTGGGCCCCTGCACGGCGATCATGGCCAAGTCGGTGCGTTCGGTAATGCTGACATCAAATGCCTGCGCCTGCTGACCGGTCCATTCCAAATCTTTGTCATGGGTGGCAGCGTTTACCACCATGCGGAAATTCTGATCATCTAGGTAATAGGTGATCAGATCGTCAATCACCCCGCCATCCGGCTTCAACATGCAGCTATAGAGCGCCTTGCCACTGAGCTTGAGTTTGTCCACGTCATTGGCCAGCAGCTTCTGCAAAAAGGCTTTGACACCCGGGCCTTGCAGATCCACCACGGTCATGTGGGAAACATCGAACATGCCGGCATCATTACGCACAGCGTGATGCTCCTCGAGCTGAGAGCCATAGTTGAGAGGCATATTCCAGCCGGCAAAATCGACCATCTTGCCGCCACAGGCGACGTGCTGATCATACAGGGGAGTGTTATTCGGCATGGGTCAGTTCCTTTGATTGTTGTTCTGTTTTGTGATGGCCTGCTTCAGCATGATAGGACGAGCGCACCATCGGGCCCGCCTTGACCCAAGCAAAACCCATCGCCTTGGCCTCGGCCTCGAATTCATTGAACATTTCAGGCGCAATATATTCTTTCACCGGCAGGTGATAACGGCTTGGACGCAGGTACTGGCCCAACGAGACGCGAGCCACACCGGCAGCGCGCAAGTCGTGCAGCACAGCCATGACCTCATCTTTGGACTCGCCTAAACCCAGCATCAGGGCCGACTTGGCCTCGACACCGGTTTGCTTGGCAGCTAGTGCCAACAAATCGAGTGAGCGTGCGTAGCGGGAACCCTTACGCACCTCTTGGTAGAGACTGGGCACGGTTTCGACATTATGCCCCCAAACCAGCAGACCGCCATCAACGGCTTGACAGATTTTTTCGATGGCATGCGGCTGGTCTTGCTGAAAATCGGGGGTGAGGATCTCAAGACCAATGTCGGCATTCTCTTGACGCAACAGGCGTAAGGTCTCAGCAAAGATGCCCGCGCCGCCGTCGGCCTGGTCGTCGCGATTGACCGAGGTGAGTACCACATAACCCAGCCCCATGTTTGCCACCGCCTCGGCGACTCGGCGCGGTTCATCACCATCGAGCCAGGTGGGGCGGCCGGTTTTGACATTGCAAAAGCCGCAGGCGCGGGTGCAGATATCACCTAGCAGCATGAACGTAGCGGTGCCACGGCTCCAACATTCGGCCCGGTTGGGACAGCGCGCCTCTTCGCAGACAGTGTTCAGGGCCTGGTTTTTGACCGTGGCGGCAGTCTTGCCATAGGCTGCCTCACCACCCAGCTGCTGGCGAATCCAGCCCGGCATACGGCCAACATTGGGTTTGCCGGAATGATCAAAAACAGGAATGTATGCAGTATTCGACATCTGAATCGCAACCTTATAAAACAAAAAAAGGGCGACAGGTAAATGTACATTTACCTGTCGCCCCTCTGTCCGGTCACCTGAGAGTTTATCCCCCTTCGGTGGGCCATAAACGGCCGCTCTCCAGAGCCAACCCCCTGCCACGGTCCTGAAGCCTGAGCGATTCCGGGCGGGTTGCGCCTTCGGCGGTGCCTGTTTGAAGACACACTCTCCCATGGAGGGTTCGGGTTGAGACCGAACTATACCGTCTGAAACATGTAAAACCAAGTATTGCTAACTATTTGTCAGCATCCACGACCATGCCTCTGGAACGAATGACGCAAATATCTATATACAATTCGGTGAAGGCAGCGCCTACAATCTGGAGGCAAGTCTCGAATGTATCAACGAAAAAAACACCGAGATTCAATTTTGGACCGATTACTATTCCAGCAACCATTTCAGTCTAGGCGGCGGCGCGAGCCTCAATTGGGGCGACGATCAATTTGATGAGGGTGAGACACCCGGATTGAATGCAACCTATTTTGTCTCTGCCGCCATAAGCTTAGAGCTTCAAGCAGAGAGATTCTACGCCAAGCAATCAAACCAGGTGTACGACGAGGATACCGTGGCATTTGCAGTTGCTTTACGATTTTAGAAAGCGTGATACCGCCACTAATAAATCACCACTCGGGTGCCTATATCCACCCAAAGGGCCAATTGGTCGACCTGTTCATCTGTCAGTGCGACACAGCCTTCAGTCCAATTGAGGGTTTTGTGCATTTTGGGGTCTTTGTTGCCCAGGCCGTGAATGCCGATGTAGCCACCCAGCGGAGTGTCTTGAGGTGGGGTTTGTCCCTGAGAGAGAGCCTGCCTGATATCCAGGAAAGTATCAAAATCAATTTTGCCGTCCTGAAAAGCACGCCAAGCATAGTCCAGGTTGGGGTAATCCAAACCAAAAAAGAGATGAAACTTACTGTTGGGGTTGATCCAGCCGATCTGAAAGGTCCCCTTCGGGGTACGGCCGTCGCCCTGAAAACGCATGTCGGCAGTACCACCATAACCGACAGAAATTCCGCCGAACACCTTCACCACCTGCTTGCCTTGCATTACTGATATGGCTTGGCTCTGAGTATCCACCATGATCCAGGCCTCCTCATTACCACGTGCCTGCACCTGCCCAACGGACAAGACTATAATCATCAACAGACCAAGAAACCGATTCATGCGCTTAAGAAACCTTTATTTGCATTTGTGGACTTGATTCACTGACACCCGGCACTAAAATGAACTAATTTTGCGCTAAGCATCTACTATAGAATATCGTCACGAATCTGAGCATAGTTTAGCTTAGAGCAAAATCTCCATGTCAAAACCATATAAAGGCAATACTTTGATCAGGGCCACCCCCAAAATGCGTCAAAATAAACTTGTCAGAATTTCTCTGATGGCAATTTTTTTCTATTTTAATCAGTCGGTTGCCGCAACATTTCCACTGCCTCCAGTAGGAGAGCATATCGTTGGCGAATTGCAGTCCGTTCAGGCCAGCCGGGATGAGACCCTGCTCGACATGGCCTTACGTTACGATTTGGGCCACGAAGAGATCGTCGCTGCTAATCCGGATATTGATCGCTGGCTGCCGCGGAACGGCGCCTGGGTAACACTGCCAACGCAATTTATTCTGCCGGATGCGCCGCGCAAAGGTATTGTTATCAACTTGCCTGAAATGCGGCTCTATTACTATCCCGAGCCAAAACCAGGGGAACAGGCCGTCGTAATTACCCACCCGATTAGCATCGGCAGCGAGGGGCGCAATCTGCCCATGGGTCTCAGCCAAATTAGCGAAAAACGCATAAAACCATCGTGGCGAGTACCAAAGTCAATCCGCGCCGAACACGAAAAGGAGGGCGACCCTCTACCAGCTGTCGTGCCCCCAGGCCCGGACAATCCACTGGGAGAGTTTTCCATGCGCCTGGGCTCATCGTCCTACCTGATTCACGGCACCAACCGCACCTTCAGTATCGGCATGCGCGTTAGCCATGGTTGCATTCGCCTCTATCCGGATGACATCGCATCACTCTTTCCGCAGGTACCCTCAGGCACAGCGGTTAATATCATCAATCAGCCGTTTAAGGCCGGCTGGCTGGCAGATGAACTCTATGTCGAGGCCCACGCACCCTTGCGTGAAGATAAATTTGCACCCAACTCGAGCCACAGCACAGAAATGGTCTCAGCCGTGATCAAGGCCAGCCATGTTGTGATGGACGAAATGACGTGGGAGATGACGCGCCTGGCAGCAGAACAACGTCAAGGAGTGCCTACCAAGATCCTGGCTACAACACATGGCGAGTCACTGCTTCGCACAACAGCAAATCAACGTCCTGATCTCATTCCAGGTGACACTTGGTGGCTACAGGCCGGCGCCTTTCAGCAAGTTGATAACGCTAAATTCAGCACCCTACAACTCGGACAATTACCACCCCAACTAAATGCAAACCTTGTCAGTAATGGCCGACTATGCCGGATCGTGATCGGTCCCTTTGCAGAACGCAACGAGGCACTCAAATTCGGCAAAGACATGCAAAGCGATAAAGAGACCAACAGTTTTTTACTGCACGGCAGCAGCCTGAACGGCTACCGTTTCTGCCAGTCCGAGCTATAGAACGAAAAAGGCCGGCATGTTTCCATACCGGCCTTCCTCAACAACTTAAGCGACTGACTATTTGCTCATGCTCTTTTTGAACATACGCTCGGTCTTTTCAGCTGTTTCATCGGCTGTAGCCTTGGCATCCGCAGCCGTTTGTTGAGCATCACCCGCCATACGTTTTGCATCGTTGGCAGTTGACTGGGCGCGATCCGCAGCGCTCTTGGCATCCTGAGCAGAGGCATTGGAGTCCATCGCCATTTGCTTGGCTTCTTCAGCGGTAGCAATCGCTGCATCCACATCACCGCGGAGCTGGTCGAGATCTTCCGTGCTAACGCTGGCACAGCCCGCCATTCCGATTACCAGTGTAGAAACTAACACCCCGTGTACGATCTTGTTTTTCATTTTGTCATCTCCTTGAGACAGAAAAATTAGGAAGAAGGAAAATCACGCTCCGCCCTTCCCATGCGACGGCGGGCACACTCTACACCTGCACCCCAACAGACACAAGTATAGTAACGTAATTCTTTTTTACAAAACCAAAAGAAAATCAACGCCGCACAGCGTGACTACGCATCATGATCCACAAGGCCGGCAGCGTACCGACAACGAGTACCAATGCCGAAGGTGCGGCCAACTCCAACATCTCTTCACTGGCTTCAATCCAAATGCGAATCGGCAGCGTATCAAACCCGACCGGACGCAACATCAACGTAGCAGGCAACTCTTTCAACACATCGATAAATACAAGCACCCATGCGGTGATCATGCCATTGCGAATCATGGGCAGGATGACACGCCAAAGATTTTGTAGCGGACCAGCACCATGAATCCGGCCGGCCTGCTCAACCGATGGGGTCAGCTGCTGCAAGGCCGCCTCCTGCGACTGAATTGCCAGCGGCAGAAAGCGCACCACCAAAGCCATGATCAGCGCAGCGAAACCGCCATATAGATTTGGCATCAGTGCAATTACAAAGGCAATCACCCCCAAAGCCACCACTGGACCAGGCAACACAAAACCGATACTGGAAAGCTGAACATAGCTATTGCTCAGCCAACTGCGCACACGACTGTTGAACAGCCCAATAGGTAGGGCGACGATCACCGCAACCGTCGCCGCGCTGAATGAGACGATACCGGTGTTGAAGGCATAACCCCAGAACTTGGCATCAATCAAATCCTTGATCAAGGCATCATAACTCCAAACCAACATCCAGCTGACTGGAATAATAAAAGCAAACAACGCCACCAAACCCAACCATGACCAGATCAACAACATCTCGCCACGGCTTGCCTGTTTGCGACTGATAAATCGACTCTGGGCACCGGCATAATAACGCTGCTGGCGACGGAAAAAACGTTCCAGCACCAGAAACGCCAAACTCATGCTGACCAGGATTAAACTCAGGCCCGCGGCAGCCTGATAATCAAAACGGCCGCTCATTTGCAAATAGATACTCAGGGTAAAGGTCTGGTAACGCAGCATGGATACGGCGCCAAAATCAGACAGGGTATGCAACACCACCACAACCAGACCGGCTGCCAGCGCCGGGCGCATCAATGGCAGCGTCACGCGTAGAAAGATCTCCCGCCGACTAGCACCATGAATACGTGCCGCCTCCTCAAGGCTGCTGCGCGAATTCATCAGACTGCTGTAGCTCAGCAAGAAAACATAAGAAAATGTTGCCAGCGACAGCATTACCGCCGCGCCACCAAGGCCATAGATATTGATCACCGCCCCCTCGCCGGCAATTAGCTGCCAAACTCGGCCAAGCCAACCGTCGGGCTCCAGCAACACAGTGTAGATGTGGGCAAAGACATAGGTGGGAATGGTCAGTGGCATCACCAGCAACCAAATTGCCGCCTTGCGGCCGACAAACTCACGCCGCGCCGCCAGCCAGGCACTCGGCACCGCCAGTACCAAACAGAGCAACCCAACCAACAAGGCCAAGGACAGAGTATTGCCCATCAACTCGGGCAGACGGCTGCTCCACAAACCCGCCCACTTGCTGGCCGACAACTGCAGACTGTTATAGATTACAAACAGCAACGGGATCGTCGCAGTCAACACGACGATCCCGGCCATAGAACCCAGTGATCCAACCCTTGTTTTAGTCATTCATGCGACTTTATTTACAAACTTGATGGATCTCCTGCAAACACCGCTCCAAGCGTTTATTTGCCACTAAGGCATGCCCACCTTTTCAATCAAATCTATGGTGGCATCGCGCCTTTCTCCCAACTTGGCCATGGGCACATCTGCAACCTTATAGCTGCCTGCAACAGGCACCTCTGCCGCAGCATTCACGCCTGGCACGGTGGGATATTCACGGTTCATCTCAGCAAAAATCTTCTGCCCTTCGGTGGAGACAACAAACTCGACAAACTTCTGCGCCAGTGCCTGTTGCTTGCTGTGTTTGTTCACCGCAACCCCGGCTACGTTCCAGGCCACACCCATGCCTTCCTGATCGGGCAAACGGATCTCGATAGATGCATCGGGATGCTCGGCAAAATGACGATATATATAGTAGTGATTCACCAGACCGATATCTTTCTGACCATTCGCTACCGCCTTAACAATCTTGCTGTGTTTGTTAAAGACTTGACCGTCGACGTTGGCCTTCATGCCCTCCAGCCAGGATTCGGTCTTTTCTTCACCGGCCTTTTCCATATATACCGTTACGCCAGCGATATAACTTTCGTTGGCACTTGTCGTGATCCCAAGACGGCCTTTCAGACGCACATCGGCAAGATCAAAAACGGACTTGACCCAATCCAGATCCTTGGCGTTTTTGTTCAGCACCAGCACCCGAGCCCGAGCCGATAAGCCAACCCAGCTGTTGTCCGCTGCACGCAGATTGGCAGGAACCTCATTCACCAGCGAACCCGGCAGAGGCTGGAACAAACCGAGTTCACTGCCCTTTTGTAGGTTGCCAGCATCGTTACTCAAAAACAGGTCGGCCTGGGTGCGTTTACCTTCTATCTGCATCTTGTTTAGCAACGCAGTCGACTCGCCCGAATGCAGCAGCACTTTGATGCCAGTCCGCTCGGTAAATTTCTCCACCACCGGCTCGACAAACTTATCCTTACGGCCGGAATAGATCACCAGTTCCTCTGCAGCCCAACTGAAGCTGGACACCAATACGGTTGCCATACCGGCCATCAAGGCCAAAATTCGTTTACGATTTATCATCTCAATTTACCCTATAAGAAGTCAGGACTAAATTAATGATAATCATTCTCATTAGCGATTGCAATACCCAAATGTGATTTTTTTCGGCCCCCGGGTCGAATGATTTAACACGCTGTACTGCCAGCTATCACAAAATAAACAACCTCCAATCAGCCAGGCAAACAGCAAGGCCACTTCTTTCCGCGGCCTACTGGCCACAGACTGCAGCGCCTTCATCTTTGAGGTCAACATCTACATCGACACCGTTAAAAAGCATGGTCGGGATCAGACTACTGTTGCCAACTGCGATCCGAATCACACGACAAGAACGAATATAAGCAGCGTAAATACACCCTAAACCTGCGCGTGACTAAATTGTGATATTTGCGCCATGGCGGCGTGAACTCCTTACGCTCAAATAGACCCTGCATTTGAACTCATTAATCAAACCACAGGGAGAACATCATGAAAAAACCAATTGCAGCCTTAGCTGCCTTCACTGCCTTAAGCACCAGCCCGGTGATGGCACAAGACCTGGACATTAAAGTCACCAATCTCACCAATGGCATCTACTTCACCCCACTGCTGGTGGCTGCCCATAGCGACAGCAGCCATCTGTTTATGGAAGGCAGCGCCGCCTCCGCCAGCCTGCAGGCCATGGCTGAAGGGGGAGAGATCTCGGGTTTATCAACTGATATCCAGGCGCTGGGGGGAAGTGTCGTGGAGAACCCAGCTGGCGGCCTGCTGGCACCCGGTGCACAAACCAGCTTTGATTTGATGAGCGACGCTGGCAATACCCGCTTGTCGCTCGGCGCCATGATGCTGCCCACCAATGATGGTTTTGTCGGCGCCAACAGCATTGAGATTCCCAGCGCCAAGGGCACTTACACTTTTTATCTCAACGCCTATGACGCCGGCACCGAAGCCAATGATGAATTGATCACCGGCGGAGGCGACCCAGGCGTAGCGGGCATCCCCGCTGACCCGGGTGGTAATGCTGGTACAGGCGGCACAGGCGTAGCCGCGGCAGATAACAACACCACTGTCCACATCCATCGCGGTAACCAGGGTGACAGCAATGCCTCCGGCGGCGCCAGTGATCTCAACAACACAGTACACCGCTGGCTCAACCCAGTGGCGGAACTCGTGATTACCGTCAACTAAGGAGGCGATGATGAAACGCTCAATCAAATTCGGCGCCATTGCCGCCGCCCTAGGCTCAGCCCTGCTGCTACAGGGCTGTAACAATGACAACAACCCCCACCGCAGTTTCAACATTGAGGTGACCAATCTAAGCAACCACCAGCCCTTCGCCCCGGTCGCTGCCGTGCTGCACAAACCGGGTTATGACGGCTTTAACCTGGGCAGCACGGCCAGCGAGGGCCTGGAAATGCTGGCCGAGGGCGGTGATCCCAGCGCTTTTATCGCCGAAGCCGAGGCTGATAACAAGGTGATCAAAACCACTAGTGGCACGGGTATTCTTATTTCTGGCGGCAGTGAAACCTTAAAACTGCAAGGAATTAGCCCCAAACCACGACTAACTTTGGCAGGCATGCTGGTGAATACCAATGACGGCTTCATTGGCCTGGATGAGGTGGACATAAGCGGGCTGGGTATCGGTGAATCCATGGTGTTACATGCCCGCGTATATGACGCCGGCACCGAGGCCAACAGCGAAGCGGCGACTGATCTACCAGGCCAGAATGGCGAAGGCTTTAATGCTGCACGGGATGACCGAGACTTTATTGTCGTTCACTCCGGTGTGGTAAGTCAGCAAGATGGGCTTACGGGTTCTGCTCTGGACGCCTCGCACAAGTTTGACAATCCGGGTGCCAAAATTGTGATTACCCGCTTACAGCTACATAAGTAACAACGCCCCTCAACCTCCCTCGCCCTCAAGGGGGTGAGGGAATTATTAATTAGGGACTGAGAAGGTAAACATCTATGACCCACAACGTGCTCATCATTGAAGACAATCCCGAAATCGCCAACCTGGTACAGCTACACCTGAAAGACATCCATTGCGATGCTGACATCGCCACTGATGGCGCATCAGGCCTGCAACGCTTCAAGAACAAGGCCTATGAACTGGTGATCCTAGATCTAATGCTGCCCGTCATGGATGGTCTTGAGGTGTGCAAACAGCTGCGCGCCAAAAATGCAGTAGTGCCAGTGATGATGCTGACTTCCAAATCATCCGAACTTGACCGCGTCCTGGGGCTGGAGATCGGCGCCGATGATTACATCACCAAACCATTCAGCATTCCTGAACTGCTGGCGCGGGTAAAGGGACAATTCCGCCGCCTGGGGGCATTGCAGACAACACCTCAAACAAGCCAACTGCAGTTTGGCGATTTGCTCATCGAGCCAGAAAAACACCGCATTACCTTGGGCGGTAAAAAAATCGACTTAACCGCCAAGGAGTTCGACCTGCTAATGCACTTTGCCAACCACCCCGGCCGAGTCTACAGCCGCACCGAGTTGCTTGATCAGGTCTGGGGTTATAGCTATGAAGGCTACGAACATACGGTCAATTCACACATCAACCGTCTGCGCACCAAAATCGAAGCAGACCCGGCCAAGCCACACTACATCATCACCGTCTGGGGGGTGGGCTACAAATTCAACGAAGAACAAGCCTAATGTTTCATAGCCTCTACGCCAAATTGTCGTTGTCGCTGGTAGTCCTGTTGGTTTGTGTCGGTGTGCTGTACACCCTGATCAGCCTGTCGTCGGCGCAATACTATCTGCAAAAGACCGATCAAAAACTGAATCTCGAATTAGCCAAAAACCTAGTCGCCGATCGCAACCTGGTTGAATCAGGCAAGCTGAACGAGAAAGCACTCAGCGCCACCTTCATGGAATACATGGTGATCAACCCAAGCATCGAAATCTATCTGCTCGACCTGGATGGCACCATCCTTTCCTATTCGGCCGACCCCGGCAAAGTAAAACGGCGCTCGGTCTCGCTGGCGCCAATTAAGGCCTTTTTGAATGGCGAAAGCCTGCCGCTGCTGGGTGACGACCCACGCAGCCACGATAAACAGAAGATATTCTCCGCCACGCCAGTGCCCAGCACGGAAAATCCCGAAGGTTATCTTTACGTGGTTTTATTGGGCGAGAAGTATGACAACGCCGAACAGTTCATTAAGGCAAGTATCATCTGGAAACAAACTGGCTGGGCCCTGGGTGGCAGTCTGTTGCTCGGATTGCTGGTCGGCCTACTGCTATTCCGCAAACTCACCCAACGCCTCAATCGACTCAGCAATGACATGGATGGATTTCGCCAAAGTGACTTCAGTCAATTTGCCATCACACCATCACAGCACAATTCCAACGATGAGATTGATCAGCTCGGCAACACCTTCAACCAGATGGCACAACGCATCATGGAACAACTGGACGCACTCAAACAGCAAGACAACCTGCGTCGTGAACTGGTGGCAAATGTCTCGCACGACTTACGCACACCGATGGCGATCCTGCATGGCTATCTTGAAACCCTGCAGCTAAAGGGCGACCAACTCAGCGATGATGAAAAACAGAATTATCTGCGCCAGGCCCTGCAAAGCAGCGAACGCCTCAATCAACTCATCAGCGAGCTGTTTGAACTGGCCAAGCTCGAGGCGCAAGAAAGCGTGCCCACGCGGGAGAAATTTAATATGGCCGAACTAGTCCATGATGTAGTGCAAAAATTTCAACTCAAGGCAAAGGAAAAGAATATTCGCCTGTCACTCGACGTCACAACCGAAAACCTGTTGGCCAATGCCGACATCGGCCTGATTGCGCGGGTAATGGAAAACCTGATCGGAAACGCGCTTAAATTCACCCCTACTGGCGGTGAAGTAACGGTCAAACTGATGCATGCCGATAACAACAGCATGATTGCAATTCAGGACAGTGGCCCGGGCATTGCCAGTGATGATCTGCCCAAAGTTTTCGACCGTTTTTATCAAGGCAAGGACAATAGCAACCGGGCCGAACCGGGCGGCTTGGGTCTAGCAATTGCGAAACGCATTGTTGATCTGCATGGCGGTATGATTGGGGTAGAGAGTGTTAGCGGCTTAGGCACTACATTTAGCGTTTTAATGCCTGTCGCTGATGCGTGAAGGGGCGCCTATATGATTAAACGGCTCTGTTTTATTTTTTTGCTCGTCATCAATTTCAGCCTCGACGCCTCAGCACTTGAGTTGCGCAGCAGCACACAACAAACCACTCTGCTTGAACTCTACACCTCTGAAGGGTGCAGCAGCTGTCCACCGGCAGACCGTTGGCTGAGCCACTTTAAGAACGATACCCGCCTGTGGCAGCAAATCGTACCCGTAGCGTTTCATGTCGATTACTGGAACCGGCTTGGCTGGCGCGACCGCTTTTCCAACGCTGCTTATACCGCGCGCCAACAGAACTACCAACGACATAATTATGTGAATGTGGTTTACACACCGGGATTTGTCCGCAACGGCCGCGAATGGCGCGGCTGGTTTGAGCAACAACCGCTGCCCTTAAACAATACAAAAGATGTGGGTGTGCTCACGGCAAACATCGACAAAGGCGACATTCAGGCTGAATTTATGCCAAACCAACCTGTCAAATCACTGCTGCTGTTAAATATCGCCCTGTTGGGCTTCGATCAAACAACCGATATCAGTCGTGGAGAGAACAGAGGCAAAAAGCTGAATCATGACTTTGTTGTCATCGGTTTTCGTCAATTCGAGCAAAACACAGACAGTCAAGGCCATCAATGGCAACTCTCGGGCATATCTGAGTACATGCCAGCGGAAACACGCGGCATAGCTATTTGGGTGACAACAGAGAATGACCCAACACCGATCCAGGCGACAGGCGGCTTTTTAGATGTTAAGAAATTGTGACTTCGGCACGATTAACTAGTGATATCTGCATTTTATATTAAGTACTGAGTTTTCAAGCAAGGTAGTAGGACCATGAAAAGACGTGATTTTATTATTGGAATGTTGGCGCTGGCCACCTCTCCGCTGTTGGCCAGCCGGGCCAACGGCAGCATGGAGGAGGAAAAGTTGGACAGCAAAATCGAAAAACTGGAATTGTCGGAAAAGGAGTGGGAACAACGCCTGACACCTGAACAATTTCACGTCTTGCGGGACGAGGGTACTGAGCCACCTCGCACCAGCCCGTTGAACAAGGAGAAACGCAAGGGCATCTATGCCTGCGCCGGATGTGAACTGCCCCTATTTACTTCAGAGATGAAATACGAAAGCGGCACCGGCTGGCCCAGCTTTTTCATGACCCTGCCAAACGCTGTTGAAACCAAGACCGATTTCAAAATACTCTACCCCCGCACTGAATATCACTGTGCCCGTTGTGGCGGTCATCAGGGCCATGTATTTAATGACGGCCCTAAGCCGACGGGCAAGCGTTATTGCAACAATGGGGTGGCGCTGAAGTTTATCCCAGAAGAAAGCTAATAGGCATCGGGCTTGGGAACTATAACGCGCTTTTCATATTTCCAGCTATAAGCGTAGAACGACTCGATTGAGTCTTTGACGATGTGGCGGTTAAAAGCGGAATCAATCCTGAGCCAGCGCTCAGCCAGTTCATCCGACACACCACCTTCCTTAATCGACTCGCGCAACAGTTCATGGCGCAGGTCAAATAGCTCTTTGGTGATATACATCTGTCGATGGGCCATCTTCATGTCTTTACCGAGATAAGGTTTTTCAGCCCCCATCTTCTCAGCGATGAACTGCGTCTGACGCGTCTCGATTGACTCTTGGTTGTGGCCTTCAAAAAACTTGCCTAACCACGGGTGAAGATAGACCTTGTCATAAAAAATCTTATGTACTTTTTGCAAAGTTGGCAGACCACCAACCGACTCATAGAGTGTTTGTTTAATTACATCTTCCATATAAAAACTATCGCCAGCTCAAGCCTCTGCCTCAGTCGCTGGCACAACACGAAAAAGACCAGCATCGACCGAGGTCACTATTACCCGTTCTCCAGCGTTAATCTCACGATCAGTGGTTTTTTCATCATCGATTTCGACACGCCAGTCGATACCTGAAAAATGCACCTTACCTGGTGATGTGTAATTAATGGCCTGCTCTAAACGAAAAGCATGACCCACCAGGTCACTACTATTGTCCTTTTCGGGCACATCGTCGTTTTGTAATTTGAGTAGAGGCCTCCACAACAAAGCCGCACTGATACCTGAGCTGACGCCAAAAGTGGCAAAGCCGGCGAACCAGGTCTGCGGCACAATGCCACCCCACATCAGGCCACCGGTAATCAAACCACCAATGCCGGCAAACAAAACCACGCCCGAGGTAAAGCCAAAGGCGAAGGCTTCGATTGCCAACAATAAAAACCCCGCTGAGAACCAGAAGGCATCCTGATTAGCATTGAAGTATTCGATCATTAATTTGCCCCCTTCACGGGGTTGAAGGCCTCGCTCTTGTTCATGGCAGTCACCACGGCGACCGCCTCAGTCACCACTCGACCCGCATCATTTGATTCACCATCCATCAGTACAATGGTCGATTCTTTGGCAATATTTTGTTTAGCAACAATCGCCTGCTCGGCCAGCGCCAGCTGCACGGCCTTCTGACCTTGCTCGGTTGCTGCCGCCTCACCGATTTTAGTAAGCGCGGCGGCCTTGGCTTCGGCCACCAGCTCAATCGCCTTGGCCTCACCCTCGGCCTTGAGAATCTGTTCTTCGCGCTGCGCCTGGGCCGCCAGCACCACGGACTGCCTTTCCCCCTCGGCGACATTGATGGCCGACTGCCGTTCGCCCTCCGACTCGAGAATCGTGGCACGCTTGTCACGCTCGGCCTTCATCTGCCGTTCCATCGCTTCTAACACACTGCGGGGCGGCGTGATGTCCTTAATCTCGTAACGCAACACCTGCACGCCCCAGGGCATAGCGGCATCGTTGATAGCACTGACGATGGCGGCATTGAGGATGTCGCGCTCCTCGAAGGTCTTGTCCAGGTCCATCTTGCCGAGTTCTGAACGCATAGTAGTCTGGGCCAACTGGGTCACGGCAAAACCATACTCCTCCACGCCGTAACTGGCTTTGTAGGGATCAAGCACTTTCATGTAGAGCACACCATCCACGGTCAGACCGATGTTGTCCTTGGTGATGGCTGCCTGACTCGGCACATCAATGGCCTGCTCTTTGAGTGAACGGTCATAGGCGATGCGATCAATAAAGGGCATGATAAAGTTCAGACCGGCAGTAAGCGAAGTTCGGTATTTACCAAAACGTTCAATCACGAAAGCACGATTCTGCGGCACAAACTTGATCGATGTCTTGAGCAGCACCAGCAACACGACGGCCAGCCCACCCCAAAAACTGAAGATTATATTGAACAATTCAACTACCGGATCCATGATTTTGTTACCCCTTTCTTATGAATAAATGCCTGACCAATTAATTGGAATCTTCACTATAACGACATCCAGGCATCTCTTCTGAAATTAGCGCAGGAGAAACGAGCAGCATCGAATAATGATCTTAAACCGAAACAGTTATATTATTTAGGACATCATTATGACATTGTGTCTTAAAGGGCATTTTTCAAGCCAGGCATTTAATTGACAAGCTGCTATGAAAATAATGAATGCTTCATTGCCCGACTGGGTCAGCTGGATCGCACAGGATGAAAACGGTGCCTGGTGGGGGTTTGAACATGAACCCAATCAACACCATCAGGGTTGGTATGAGAATGAGCTGGGACGTTGCATTCTTATCTGCAACGAAAAAACAAACCCTGACTGGAAAAACAGCTTAGAACAAATCAAATTCAATCAGCCAGGTTGACCTTACTATCATCAAGCTTGCGCAACAAGAAATAATAGAAACCAGATTTAATGCCTATGTAGAGCGTCACGTTCATTTCACTTTTACCAACCAGCGTAAACTCAAGTTTTTTTACCGGCATCAAAACAAATAAGCGGACATCACCCATGTCTTTCTGCTGAAACTGCTGCCGCTCCTGGCCACTCAACTCAGCAACGCGATAACTTGCAAGCTCATAATCGCGCATCAAGACTTGCCATCGCGCTTTTAGCCAGGATTGCCGCGTACTATCTTCGTCCAGGTAATAAAGCTGCACTATTGCATCGACGTTCTTGGCACGAAAAGCATTCACAAACCCCATACCGAGCGACTGGGGACTCGTTGCCCCAGCCGCGAAAACATCAAATGAAACGAATAATAGAAACAGGCTTATCAAACACGGCGAAATACGAACTAACATAGCCCGGTCAACTCGCCAGCTTGGGCAGATCCCCACGGTCACCCATCGCATATTCCATAAAGAAACGCTTAACCGGAATCAGACCATTAGTGGCATTCAAGCCGATATTGCGTACGATCTTCACTGGCTCGCTCTGCGCACTAAATAGGCGTTTGAAGCCATCCATAGACAGCATCATGGTTACATTTTGACCCTTGCGCCAACGTTCATACCTGCGCAGATTGTGTAGTGCACCGATGTCACGGCGAGAGGCATGTGTCGAGAGCACAGTTTCAGCCAACGCCGCCGCATCCAATATCCCCAGATTTACACCCTGTCCGGCCAGGGGATGAATGGCATGTGCAGCATCCCCCACCAGCGCAATGCGCTCCTTGGCATAATCAACGCTGTGCTGCAGCCGCAGTGGGAACTTGCCCCGGTCTTGCACTTCCAGCACGCGACCCAGCTTGTATTCGAATGCCTCACTTAGATTACTGAGAAAATCCGGCGCATCCATGGCCATCAGTTCAGCTGCCTGCTCCGGCGTAGTGGACCAGACCACACAGGCGTAATGACCATGCATGGGCAAAAAGGCCAACGGTCCGTTGGGCAGAAAACGCTGCCAGCAGGTATGCAAGTGTGAGTGTTCCGTCTGAACAATTGCCATCAGGGCATGCTGATCATAACCCCAGCCCTTGGTCTGGATACCAGCACGTTCACGCACGGGTGATCGTGCACCATCGCCCCCCACCAGCAAGCGGGTACGCAGCGCACGGCCATCCTCCAGCGTGAGACAAAGACAACCCTGCTCGTCATGCCACTGCTGCCAGCGGGCCGGACAAAGCAATTCGACGTTATCGAATTGTTGCAAACGCTGCAGCAATGACAACTGGATAATACGATTTTCCACGATATAACCGAGCGAGGGCTGCCCCACCTCGGCCGAATCAAAATGTACAGCGCCATTGCCGCAGGCATCCCAGACATGCATTTCGCCATAAGAGGTTACTCGCCGCTCAACCATTCCCTGCCACGCGCCCACAGCCTTGAACACCTTACGCGAGGCGTGGGTAATGGCCGACACGCGCAGCCCGATGCTGCCATCCGGCCAATCGGTATCCATCGGACTGGACTCAAGCACGGCCACTTTCAAGGCCGAACCACCCAGGGTGCAGGCCAGGGTTAAACCGACCATACCGCCACCGACAATGACCACATCATATTGATCAGCCATGCTGACCTCCTTTAAGCAAAGGCAAGCCCATCGCCAGGCGCGGCAAGCGGCCCGACAGCCCCATGGTCTGGCGCGTTAGCAGGCGCTTCAGGGGCGGCAGCACATCGACACCAAACAAACCGATATTGCGCGCCAGCGCCACCGTCGCCAACGGATTACTGAACAAGCGCGCTAGGCTGTCGGTAAACCCAATCACCTTGCGATGATCCCAATTGCGCCAGTCAGCGTAACGCTGCATCACCTCTGTTGCGCCCAAATCCTGCCCATTGGCCACGGCATCGGCCACCACATCCGCCAATACAGCAACATCGCGCAAGCCAAGATTAAACCCCTGCCCGGCGATGGGATGCAGGGTATGCGCAGCGTTGCCAATCAAGGCCAAGCGCGGCTTTACCTGCTGTTTGGCACGCACCAGCTTCAGCGGATAGGCATTGCGACGACCCACTTTTTTTAATTCGCCCAAGCGATAACCAAAACGTTGCTGCAGCTCACTTAAAAATTCCTTGTCATTTAGACTCAACACCCGATCTTGATCACCACTGCGCACAGTCCAAACTAGGCTACAGCGATTGGGGTCTTCAGTCGCGGCATATGAATTAGGCAACAAAGCCACCGGACCGCTGTCGGTGAAGCGCTCATAGGCCACACCCTGGTGATAGCGTTCGGACGAGACGTTGGCGATCAGCGCCGTCTGGCCGTAATCCCAGCTGCGGGTCGGAATCTCGAGCAGTTTGCGTACCACCGAATTGCCACCATCGGCAGCGATAACCAATTTAGATGCGAGTTGTTGCTGCTTGCCCTCCTGCTCAATGGTCAGGTTGGCTCTCTCACTATCCAATTCAACCTGGGTAACTGTCGCTGGACAGATCAACTCAACATTTTCCAGTCTGGGCAAAGCATCGGCCAACACAGCACCCACCACCCGGTTCTCCACCACATACCCCAACGCATCTACTTTCTCTTCAGTACTGTCGATACGAGCAACACCGAAATGGCCACGATCCGAGACATGAATCCTTTTGATCGGACTGACCTTATCATCGAGCAAATCCCACAGCCCCATACTCTCAAAAATCTTGGCCGAGCCATAAGCCAATGCAATAGCACGGTCGTCATAACTGGGTTGACTATCTGATTTGAACGGTACCGCCTCGATTACACCGATGCGCAAGGGCAAAGGACTGAGGGCATAAGCCATGGTGGCGCCCACCATGCCACCGCCAACAATCAGAATGTCATAGTCGGTTTTCATCAGTATTTCTTTTTGACTACCTTCTTCTTTGCCACACGCTTTTCTCTCGCCATCAGCGCCTCGATCTCATCCACCTCTTTCGGCACGCCCGAGCTCAACACTTCATGGCCGCTGCGAGTCACGCGCACATCATCTTCAATGCGGATGCCAATACCCCACCACTTCTTCGCCACACCTTTGCTACCGGGTGCGATGTAGAGACCGGGCTCCACCGTCAGCACCATGCCTGGTTCAAACAGGCGCCACTCGCCATCGAGTTTATAGTCGCCGACATCATGGACATCCATGCCCAGCCAGTGGCCGGTGCGATGCATATAAAAACGGCGATAAGCCTCTTCTTTGATCAGCTTGGCCGGCGTGCCCTTGAGCAGGCCAAGTTTAATTAAACCTTTGGTCAACACCTTCACCGCTGCCTTGTGCGGCTCGTCCCAATGGTTACCGGGCTGGACCTTGTCGATGGCGGCATGCTGCGCCGCCAACACAATTTCATACAGTGCCTTTTGCGCCGGATTGAATTTGCCATTGACGGGAAATGTGCGGGTAATGTCGGCAGCGTAGTTGTCGTATTCACCGCCGGCATCAATAAGCACGAGGTCACCACCCTGTAATTCGGATTCGTTTTCGGTGTAGTGCAGAATACAGCCGTTCTCGCCGCCACCGACGATGGCGGGATAGGCCGCATGGCGGCAACCGTTAACCATAAAGTAATGCAACAGCTCGGCCTCAAGCTGATATTCCATCAAACCGGGTTGGCACAACTGCATAGCGCGGCAATGCGCCTTGGCCGACACTTTAGCGGCCTTTTTCATTTTCTGAATTTCAGCCGCGCTCTTGATCAGCCGCATCTCGTGCAGCAAATGATCAAGAGAAACAAATTCGCCCGGCGCATGCACACCGGAGCGGGCCTTTTTACGCACCTGATTGAGCCATTCGATCATGTGTTGATCGAGGTCGGGATGGGTGCCCATGGAGTAGTAAACCCGCGCCTTGTTCTCCATCAGGCCGGGCAGGATGTCATCGATGTCACTGATGGGAAAAGCATCGTCGGCACCAAAGCGCTCCATCGCTCCTTCCAGCCCTGCACGGCGGCCGTTCCAGGTTTCCATTTCGGGATCGCGTTCGCGGCAAAACAAAACAAACTGACCCTGCTTGCGCCCAGGGATTAGCACCACAACGGCCTCTGGCTCTGGAAAACCTGTCAGGTAAAAAAAATCACTATCGGCACGGTATGGGTGTTCCACGTCGCGGCTGCGGATGCGTTCCGGCGCCGCTGGCAGAATGGCAATACTGCCAGGCCCAAGCATGTGCAGCAGGCGCTGACGCCGCTTGGCAAACTCACTCATTTTCATTTAGTGCAATACCACATCACTCGGCGCCCCGGCGGGCGGATCGCGTTGATCGCCCATATTCAACAGCTCGTCACGCAACATCAGCACTCCCATGCGAACGTATTCCGAGATATCGAAAAAAGCGGTTTCACCAGCCTCGTTGCCATCCTCATCCTCGTGGCTGAGGCGCGCAATCTCGACCAAATCCTGGGCAAATTCTTGCACCGGTTCTGAAAAAGCGCTGAACTCTTTAATGCCGCCCAGGCTCAAGCCATACAAGTAACCCGTGCACCAGCTGCCCAAGGCTTCGGTGCGCTGATCGAGAGAAGTATCATCATCCGGCAGCAGCAATTGAAAACCCAATTCGGGATCGGCCAGCTGCTTGACCGCATCTTCATACAGGGCCTTAAGCGCCTCTTTATCGGAAGCATCCACGTCACCGCCAGAGGGAATATCTGTTCCCTCAAGCACAGCCTCTATTTCGCCACCCAGCATCTGTCGCGCCCAGGCTTCGCCTTCCAAACCAGGTTGACAACTAACCATGGCGCAGAGAATGCCATGGCACTCGGATGCACTAAACGCGTCTCCATAAGCGGCAAGTAGAGACGCTAAATCATCATAAGCGGGGGGCGGCAAGGTCACGCGGCAGTCCTCAATCAATTCACAATCCCACAATAGTAACACTCCCCAGCAGGCTGTTGAAAAACGTAATGACTGAGCCATATCAGTTAGATAACTACGGCAATAAACCGAGCGCAGATGGCTTACGATGGTTGCTAAGCACCTACTAGCCGTTGACCACAAGCCCGTCGCCCACTATATTGGCGAACTATGAGCCAAGAGCAACCACACAGTCATGAGCAGGATCTCAAATCCCTGGAATTCCGGGTCGATGAGTTGATCCAGTTGTGTCATCAGTTAAAGGATGAAAATCAGGCCCTGCGCGAGCAGCAAGGCGACTTAATGTCTGAACGCGCCAACCTGATGCAAAAGAATGAAATGGCACGCTCACGTGTCGAGGCAATGATCATGCGCCTGAAAAACATGGAACAAGACTATGGCCAGTGAGCCGAGCCCTGTCGTTCTCAATATTCTTGGCAAGGAATACCGCGTTGCCTGCCCGCCGGAAGAACGCGAAGGGCTTCTGCAAAGCGCGGCTTATCTGGATGAAAAGATGCGTGAGATCCGCGATCGCGGCCGCACCACCGGCAGCGACAACATTGCCGTGATGGCTGCACTCAATATTACCCACGAACTGATGCAAAAACAGGGTCATACCGACAAGATCGATAACACCCTGAGCACCCGGGTAAAAAGCCTGCAAAACAAGATTGAGGCGGCACTCTCAAGCGCACGCCAGATCGAAATCTAATCCACACACAAAAGCCCCTCCCAATCAGGGAGGGGCTTATTCTTGCCTGAAACTAAGTCTGTTTAGTTGAGCAAATTGCCGAACACCACGCTCATCGAGTTCAGCGTCAATGTGGTCGCAGCATCGTCAAACTGACCGCGGGCGGCGACGCGCTGCACCGGCCGACCGCCGGCGAGCCGTTCGCTAAGCGCCGTTTCAAAGGCCTCAAACGTGCCATAAACATAGACCGTGCCGCTAACATTGATGGCAAACAGGCCATTGCCATTGCTGCGTGGAGCCAGCGTGGTGGCCTGAGGCAATGCACTCAGATCAGTCACCAGCCAGTGGCGCGAAACATGATGCAAAATGCTGCCACTCAGATCCAGAACCATGCCAGATACCGAACTACTGCTAAAAGGTGAGCTGTCGCCACCCGCCCAGGTCACCAGCAGGCTGGCCGGCACGTCGGCCACCTCAATCACTGTGGTCGCATCAAAATCAGCCGGTGCCGCGCCAAAAGCGGTGACAAAACCACGCACCCTTACTGGGTCATTGATATCGACCCCTGCGAGACTTAGACTGCCGGTGTTGACCTGGTAATTGGCTTCATCGGCATCACTGCCAGTACCGGTACCGGAAAAATCAAAACGCGTGGCCAACCGACCGTTGATGTGCTGCAGATCGAGCACTAGCTCACCACTATTCACTGACACCGCCGTACCACCTACTTGGTTTAATAACATACGCGCATGATTGGTGGTGGCCATGGCAGTATTGTCGGCATTCAGTTCACCCAGTAGGGCAACACGCTGACCGACTGAGATATCATCCTTATCAAATATAGAGACCGATAACTGGCGTGAAATCTTGGTTGATGCACTCAAGTCGACACTCACCTGCTGATTAAAAATCAAAACACCCTCAGCCGTGACGATAGCACCGGCGTCAACGCTGAGCTGATCGCCATTGCGCGCCAGCACAACACCCACAACACTGTCCTGATCACTGCCGGGCACACTGCTGCCGGCATACACTTCACTGGCTTCGAAACGGCGTGTACTGGTGTTCAGACTGCCATAGACCACCATCCATGAAGCAAGCGAGAGTTGGTCCATCTGCGCCAAACCGCTATTGCCACTGTAGCTGATGCCATCGATTTCGTAGACGGTGTCACTGTCCACATAGGCATTAAAACCACCGAAATCACCCTGTCTTAAGGCAAATGGGCGCATGGCCAGCTTGATGCGCGACGCATTTACATCAACCTCGGACAACAAGCCACGCAGGCGGTGTTCTTTCGGTTCTTCCAGCGCCACATCGGCCAACAACACCGGCTCAACCGTCACCACTGGCGCAACACCCGAAGTATCGACACTGTTAGAGCTTTGCAGATCAAAATCCAGGGTTAAATAAGCGGTTACGCCAGGTAGAATCGTGAGACGGTTCTGACCGGCCAGAGAGACATCCACCTCCAGCGTGGTGATGGGGTTGCCATCACCGTCCTCCACCGTAGCACTGACCGCCGCATTGTTCACCTCCACCTGGATGTCGGCATTGCTGTAGTCCAGCGTCATGCTGGCGGCGACATAATTACCCAAGGGAATGGTGGCGGCGGTGAGAAATTCGGTCAGATCTACATACTGTGAAAAATCGATGCGCGTGGTCAACGGTAAGGTTTCTACCTTAGTGCCATCAGCGCGTTCGAGTTCGATGGAGGTGACATCGACGGCGTAGGCGCGAAAGTCTCCATCCGCATCAGTAATGCCAATGACCAGCTCTCCGGTCTCATTTGAACTGGCCGAATCGTCCACACCGCAGGCCGCCAATCCCAGCGTAAGCAGCAGGGCCAGCCCCAAACTCATGAATCGTCTTATGAACATCTTCTCTTCTCCTTCATGTTTTTTGCGTTGTTGTCAGTATTAACAACGCACCGAGGCGGATTCCGTTGACACGCTTTCCGTATTTATTTTTGCCCTGGACGATGAGAACGCTGCTGACGCAACTTGTCCATAAACTTTTTACGCTGTTGCGGCGTCATAGTCTGCCAACGCTGTCGCAGTTGCTGCTTTTTCGCCGGTGGCAACTGTTTGAACCACTTGGCGCGGCGCAGCACTCTGGCCTGCTCATCCGCGGGCAACTGTTTGAACTGTTTGAAGCGTTCACGAATGATTGCCTTCTGCTCTGGCCGCAGCGACTGCCACTGATGAAAACGGCCTTTTGCGATTTTGCGTTCAGCCGGGCTCATGCTCAACCAACGCTGCGCCCCCTTTTGCAACCGCTGTTGCTGCGCCAGCTCCAGCCCTGACCAGCGTTCGGCATGAGGCTGCAACAGTTTCTGCTGTTCAATGCTCAACTCATCCCAACCTATGCCTTCAGACGCCCAGGCACCCGGTATCATCAGCACCATGATTAACAAAATATTTAACCTACTCATGCCCATTCACCTCGCTTTGAGCCTGCGCTTTCTCTGCATCTTCTTGCTGTTGCTGGCTATCGAGCCAGGCCTGATCGTCCTCCGACCATTCGCCCAGAAATTCGAGAAACTCGAGCGCGGGCGCATCGTTTTGTTCGCTAGCAACAGCGGCAGATGCAAGCAGGCTTAATCCACACAACACCGCACTAACCCTGTTCATTCTGTTCTTCTAACCAGTAATAAAAATCCAGCTCCTGATAAAACTCCGGCTCTTCGCTGCCAGCCAGCATTTCCAGATCGTCGAAGACCGGTGCCAACTGGGCCTGCTCCGGTGTCACCAGATAGAGCGCAACGGCAACTACGACCACCATGCCGATCATGGAAACATCGAGCCAAAGCTTGCCGCGGCGCGGTTTCTCCACCGACTCCAGGGCGGCGGCCCGCGCCAGACGCAGGCCGCGCTGGCTGTCTAGATCTAGGTTCTCAGCCTCGTGATCGAGTTGTTGCTTGATGGCGGCCTGTAACCGGTCGTCTTTGTCTGTCATGGCCAATGCCCTCGTAATGACTGACGCAGGCTGTGCATGGCCCGCGATGTATGTGTCTTGACGCTGCCTTCGGAACAGCCCATCACCCGGGCGGTCTCGGCCACGTCCAAGCCTTCCCAGTTGCGCAGCAGAAAGGCCTGTT
>CALZIQ010000007.1 GCA_945787735.1 uncultured Chromatiaceae bacterium
CACCCCCTTCACCGGTGCTGCCTTTACACCACCAACAAAAAATGATTAACGCTTATTGAAACTTCAGCTCTAGCATTTTTCCGTTGGTTTTATCCGCAAGCGTCTTGTATTGATATTTAGTGCTGGGATTTGATTTGCCGATTGGAATAGTAAATACCGGCGCTGGAATATTGAGATAATAGATACGATCATCTGACGGCTCATCTCCGAGCAACACATAGGCTCCAGGTACGTTGGCGTTCTGTTCCGCCTTGATGAAGGCATCACCAATGGTTTCATTATTACCGATAAAGGGCGCGCCTTTCATAAAATTATCGAACATCTCACCCATGGTACCTTGGGTTGTTTCAGCATCGCCGTCCGAAAACCATGTGACAGCAGATAAGTGCTTGCCTGATCGAATTACGATGACACGCAGTAATGGCACCAGGAAAGTAGCGGCGCCATGCATGGAGCCGGTGGCATCTATCACCAGGTGAATATCCTTACCGGGAATATCTTTCAAGCCCTTGATGAAAACATCGAAGTCCTTGCGCCCAGCGCCAGAATTAAGGCCAACACTTTCCAGCACTACCTCAATCTGGGTTTCAGTGCCCATGCCAGCCATTTCACCCAGCTCGCTATTGAGGCGAACATTGTCCATCTCTATCTCTTTAACTTCCTTCTTCAACGCCTCGATCTCTTTTTTCAAGCGCGGCACTTGCACTGTCTCTTGAATCTTGGAAGTAATCAAAATGGTGACCAGCAAAAAGATAAACGTCGCCAACATCAAAAGAGCGATATCGGAAAAACTTTCATGCACGTTGGAAGAGCTAGTGCGACGCTTGATTTTCATGGCTAACGGCCCGGGCGGAACAGATCGCGCAAACGTATCCACAACGGCCGCTTGATGTTGGCCAGCATGCGCATTTCATCACGCAGATTATTGCAGTAGGCGCGGTGTTCCTGAATCAGCACATGCAAAGGCTTACTATCATCATCCGGGTTCGCTTCACTCAGATGCTTGATCTCGCTGCGAAACTCACTCATGGCCAAATGAGAATTGCCAAAGGCCTGCTCCAGGCGCAGTATATTGGCTTCAAGTGATTCGATTTCCTGATTTAAATGTCGCACATCACGCTCCATGGTCTGAGCATAATCAGCCGAGCAATAGATCATACAAATGCGCAGCAAGTTATCATGCAGGCTTTCCACACCGTGCAGACTAATCTGGGCAAACATGCGTAACAGTACGCCACCCAACACCGCCCCCAGCAAGGTAGTATAAAAAGCCGTACCCATGCCACTCATGGCTGTGCGCAACCCTTGCAGCAACATCTCTTGATCATGCCCGAGAGAATCGAGCGAACTGGTGAGCCCGGTCAGCGTTAGGGTCAGCCCCATCACCGTTCCGATCAAACCCAAGGTGATAAGTAGATTACCGACCAATTCGACCATGTGACCGATACGTTCGTAGGCGGCAAGTTCCACATTCAACAGGGTCTCGACTTCAGGTTTGCCTTTACTGTCGAGGGTGGATTGGATGGCATGAAAAAATCGATCAGCGGCACGTTTGTGCGACTGCACTGTGATGGCTTTTAAGCCGCCTTCGCGCGCCATCTGGTCAAGCTGCAAGGCACGCCATGATTCCTGTGTGACCATGATGGTCAACACGAAACTACCCAACGAACCAAGACCGAACAGCACCATAATCAACCAGGTGATGCGGCTGGGATCATTTTCGAGAAACGACCAAACTTCGGTATCTCGATACAGGGTCAGATAAATTGCCATTGCGGCACTGGCCCAAATTGCCCATAGAATCAAACTGCGAAACGGCTTTTGATCCATGCCCTTTTTACTCCCCTCACCCCAGAGGTTATGTCAGCGTGCGTTTTGATTCGCTCCTGTCGTTATTGCAAACAGCGATTGCACGACCAAACAAGTAATATACCTGCGAATGGCAGTCCTTGGCTAGCCGCGTCGCCTGGGAAAAGCTTTAAACAGCAATGCCACGTGAACGCAGATGTTGTTTTGCCTCGAGGGCCAGTAACGCCATTTCAAGATCCGCTTCCCAATCATAGGGCTCGGCCATCTGTTCGGGGGCATATTGGGGGATATCCGCAACCGACTGATCGGCAAAAATACGGACATGGCGGGTTTCTTCGATGCTCGGGCTCAGGTCCGGCCAAGCCTCTTGCAACAGGTTTTCTGGGCGGGCGATGGACCACTCGTCGATGATGCGGTAGTTGTCGGGCAGGTCATTGAATGCCTCTTCGCAGCCCGTCTGCCACTCTTTGCTGTGCTCGTTGACGTGTTCGGTATAGACGAAAATAATCATCTTTGGCTTGAGCTTGAGAATATCCGGGGTGATGTTTTCGCCTGAGGGCATCCAGGATGAAAAGACCACATCGACGGGAAAGCCCACCTCGGCCAACGTGCCTTCACGTAACTCGTAGCTGTCTGCATCATAGAAATCGGCAATCTGATTCGGCTTTTCAGACGGGTCACGCAGACCAATCACTTTCAATCCTTCGCGCGCCAGCAGACTGCCGACAAAACCATTGCGGCCGTGCACATCTAATACCACTGGGTTTTCGGCTGTGTGTTTGGCGTAATACACCAAGGCACGGTTTTCTTCGCGCAAGGGGTAATAATGGGCAATGGTCGGCCCCAGCGCCTTGGGATCACGGTCGGGGTTGCTGAAGATCAGGTTATGTAGCGGAATGCCTTTGATGCGCTCGGCAAAGGGCTGATTCGAATCCCAGGCCGGGTGATTCTTTTCCTGAAAGGCGAAGATGCGGTTGAACAGCTCATCAGTGAACCCTTCCATCTCTTTCAGCTTGTTAAACTTTTCCGGCATCATGGTTTTAAACTAATCCTGTGTGTGGTACTTGGCACTCAACTCGTGCACGGCTTCAACAAAAGCACCGGCATGCTCAGGATCAACATGCTGATGAATACCGTGACCCAGGTTGAAGACGTGACCAGACCCCTTGCCATAGGCTTCAAGAATCGTCGCTACTTCTTGTCGGATGCGTTCGGGTGAGGCATAAAGCGTGGATGGGTCCATGTTGCCTTGCAGGGCAACCTTATCGCCAACACGTGCACGGGCATCATCAATATTAATTGTCCAGTCCAACCCCAAGGCATCACAACCAGTCTCGGCCATGGCCTCAAGCCATTGACCACCACCCTTGGTAAACAGAATCACCGGTACCTTGCGGCCATCCTTTTCACGAATCAGGCCATCGACGATCTGTTTCATATAACGCAAGGAAAATTCTTTATAGTCTCGCGGGGTCAACACGCCACCCCAAGTGTCGAAGATCTGTACCGCCTGGGCACCGGCCTCGATCTGGGCATTCAGGTAGGAAGTGACCGACTGCGCCGTGGTGTCGAGCAGCTTATGCATCAGATCAGGGCGATCGAACATCATGCCTTTGACCTTGGCGTAATCCTTGGTGCCGCCCCCTTCTACCATGTAGACCGCCAGAGTCCAAGGACTACCGGAAAAACCAATCAGTGGTACACGGCCGTTGAGTTCTTTACGGATAGTGCGCACGGCATTCATGACGTATTGCAGTTCGCCTTCAGGTTCAGGCACGAACAGTTTGTTCACATCCGCTTCGGTACGGACGGGATTGTCGAACACCGGACCTTCACCTGCTTCAAAGCGCAGGCCTAGCCCCATGGCATCGGGAATGGTGAGAATATCGGAAAACAGAATAGCGGCATCGAGCGGGTATCTTTCTAACGGCTGAATAGTGACTTCACAAGCCAGCTCGGCGTTTTTACACAAATCCATAAAGCTGCCGGCCTGGGCACGGGTGGCTTTATATTCAGGCAGATAGCGACCTGCTTGGCGCATCATCCACACCGGGGTGTAATCAACCGGCTGTTTCAGCAGTGCACGGAGAAAACGATCGTTCTTTAATTCACTCATCAATATTCCATTCAATGTAGGGTGGGTTAGGCGAATGCCGTAACCCACCACGCGTCGCGAAGCGACACAACATATTTGTTAATGTGTGCCTATCGGCACGATCTGGTGGGTTACGGCATTCGCCTAACCCACCCTACATTAATCTAGACTTCGAGGTAATCGAGTATACCTTCGGCGGCATTACGGCCTTCGAAGACCGCCGTCACCACCAGATCGGAGCCACGCACCATGTCACCACCAGCAAAGATCTTTGGATTGGTGGTCTGGTGTTTGTACTCATGGTTGGCAGGGGCCTTGACCCGGCCGCGCTCATCCAGCTCGATGCCGTAATCGGCAAACCAGGGTGATGGACTGGGTTGAAAACCGAAGGCGATAATGACGTGATCACAAGGGATCACCTCTTCAGAACCCGGCACCGGCTCGGGACGACGACGGCCGCGCTCATCCGGTTCACCCAACCGAGTCGTCAACAGCTTGATGCCTTCAACCTTATCATCACCAACGATTTCAACCGGCTGACGATTGAAGAGGAATTGCACGCCTTCTTCTTTGGCATTGGCCACTTCGCGTTTAGAACCCGGCATGTTGTCTTCATCACGGCGGTAGGCGCACATGACACGCTCGGCACCCTGACGAATAGAGGTGCGGTTACAGTCCATCGCGGTATCCCCCCCACCCAAAACAACTACCTTCTTACCGGCCATGTTAATGAAGCCGCGTTCGTCTTGTTCGTAACCCATGCAATTATTTACATTGGAGACCAGAAACGGCAACGCCTCATAGACACCCGGCAAATCTTCACCAGGGAAACCCCCCTTCATATAGGTGTAGGTACCCATGCCGAGAAACACGGCGTCGTATTCGTCGACTAGTTTCTGAAAGTCCACATCTTTGCCAATTTCAGTATTGAGCACAAACTCGATACCCATCCCTTCCATGACATCACGGCGGCGTTTGACCACCTCTTTTTCCAGTTTGAATTCAGGGATGCCAAATGTCAGCAGGCCACCAATCTCGGGGTTGCGGTCATAGACCACCGCTTTAACGCCGTTACGCGCCAGGATGTCGGCACAGCCCAAACCAGCCGGGCCGGCACCGATTACAGCGACTTTCTTGCCGGTATCTTTGACATGCGACAGATCCGGGCGCCAGCCTTTATCGAAGGCCGTGTCAGAGATGTATTTTTCCACCGATCCGATCGTCACGGCACCGAAACCGTCGTTCAGGGTACACGCCCCTTCGCAGAGACGATCCTGCGGGCAGACGCGGCCACAGATCTCGGGCAGTGAATTAGTTTGATGCGACAACTCGGCAGCCTGTTCGATCTTGCCTTCCGCCACCAGCTTGAGCCAGTCAGGAATGTAGTTGTGCACCGGGCACTTCCACTCGCAATAGGGATTGCCGCAGGCGAGACAGCGTTCTGACTGCTCAGCCGCCGACTCCTGATCAAACTTGCCGTAGATCTCGCGGTATTCCTGCTTGCGCACGTCGGCCGCTTTTTTGGCCGGGTCACGACGCTTTACTTGGATAAATTGAAAATTGTTACCCATAATCTTCTGCGCTTAATTCGTTAATCGTAAATCCGATAACCAGGCGGCGGCTTATGCCGCCACCCGTTGCAGATCATCCAGCAAGGATTGCAGATCCGCCGCCTTGGGCTTGACCAGCCAGAACTTGGCCGCAGCATCCTGGAAATTCTCGAGAATATATTGACCACGGGCACTGCCGGTCTCCGCGACAAATTCTTCGATGACCTCGCGCAGATGGTTGCGGTAGGCCTCCATCGCTTCGGTGCCGACACGATGGATATCGATCAGTTCGTGGTTATAACGATCGACAAAACTGTTGTCTTCGTCATAGATGTAGGCAAAACCGCCGGTCATGCCGGCACCAAAGTTGACGCCGGTTGAACCCAGCACGGTCAACAAGCCACCAGTCATGTACTCAGCACCATGGTCACCAATACCTTCGACCACCGCTTCGGCCCCAGAGTTGCGCACGCCAAATCTTTCACCCGCCAGGCCTGCAGCAAACAGCTTGCCACCGGTAGCGCCGTAGAGACAGGTATTACCGATGATAGTGGTCTCATGGCTGACAAAGCCACTGTTCTTGGGCGGATAGATCACCAGCTTGCCACCCGCCATGCCCTTGCCGACGTAGTCGTTGGCATCACCTTCCAGGTACATATCCAAGCCACCTGCATTCCAGACGCCGAAGGACTGACCCGCGGTACCGCTCAGACGCAGGGTAATGGGCGCATCGGACATACCCAGATTACCGTGACGAATGGCGATTTCACCCGACAGACGTGCGCCGATAGAACGGTCGGTGTTTTTCACTGTATAGCTGAATTCAGCGCCGCTCTTGTTCTCAATAGCTGACAAGGCATCCTCCACCATCTGTTCGGCTAGCTTGCCCTTGTCGAAGGGTTCGTTGCGCGGTTCGACGCAGTATTGTGGCTTGTCAGCATCACCGGCATATAAGATCGGACTCAAATCGAGACGCTGTTGCTTGGCGGTTTCACCCCCGATGAACTGCAGTAGATCAACACGACCGATCAGCTCTTGCAGTGAACGCACACCCAGCTGGGCCATGATCTGGCGCGCATCCTCAGCGATGAAACGGAAATAGTTCATCACTTTCTCAGCATTGCCGACGAAGTGCTCCATGCGCAGCACGTTGTCCTGGGTCGCAACACCGGTGGCGCAGTTATTGAGGTGACAGATACGCAGGTATTTACAGCCCATGGCAATCATCGGGCCGGTGCCAAAACCAAAACTCTCGGCACCCAGGATGGCCGCCTTGATCACGTCCAGGCCGGTCTTCAAACCACCGTCGGTCTGCAGCCGCACCTTGTCGCGCAAGTTGTTGGCGCGCAAGGTCTGATGGGTCTCGGTCAGACCCAGCTCCCACGGACTGCCGGCGTATTTCACCGAGGTCAGCGGGCTTGCCCCGGTGCCTCCGTCGAATCCGGCGATGGTGATCAGGTCGGCATAGGCCTTGGCCACGCCGGCGGCGATGGTTCCAACACCGGCCTCGGCCACTAGTTTCACAGATACCAATGCTTCAGGATTGACCTGTTTCAGGTCAAAGATCAGCTGAGCCAAATCCTCGATCGAATAGATATCATGATGCGGCGGTGGCGAGATCAGACCGACACCGGGCTTGCAGTAACGCAGCTCGGCGATCAGTTCGTTGACCTTGTTGCCGGGCAACTGGCCGCCCTCACCGGGCTTGGCGCCCTGGGCCACCTTGATCTGCAGCACTTCGGCGCTGCGCAGGTAGGCCGGGGTAACACCGAAACGGCCCGAGGCAACCTGCTTGATCTTGGAACGCTTGACGGTGCCATAACGGTATGGGGCTTCACCGCCCTCGCCCGAGTTAGAGCGACCACCGAGTGTATTCATGGCCTCGGCCAGCGTCTCATGGGCTTCGGGTGACAAAGCACCGAGAGACATTGCGGCCGAGTCAAAACGCTTAAAAAGATTTTCTGCCGGCTCTACTTCATCGATGGAGATCGGCGTGGTGTCTTCAGACAGCTTGAGCATGTCACGCAGGGAGACTGGGGCACGGTTATTGACGAGCGCTGCGTGCGCCTGCCAATCACTATACTTGCCTGTCGTAACCGCCTTTTGTAAGGTCTGAACTACATCCGGATTGTAAGCATGATCTTCGCCGCCATGCACATACTTAAGCAAACCACCCTGACCGGGTTGCTTGCGTGGATTCCAGGCCAGCTTATGCAGCTTTTCCTGGTCGGCCTGTAGATCTTCAAAACCACTCCCCTGAATACGTGCAGTGGTGCCAGTAAAACAGAGATCGACAACCTCTTTGCTCAGGCCTACAGCCTCAAACAACTGGGCACCACGGTAGGAGCCAATCGTCGAGATGCCCATCTTGGACATGATCTTGTAGAGGCCTTTGGCAATGCCCTTGCGGTAATTCTGCTCGACCACTTCTGGGTTGGCATCACCATCGATCTCTCCAGCGTGGACCATGTCGCAAAGACATTCGTATGCCAGATAGGGGTAAACCGCAGTGGCACCATAGCCCACCAGCACAGCAAAATGGTGTGGGTCGCGGGCGCTAGCGGTCTCAACTACGATGTTGGCATCGCAACGCAAGCCTTCGCTGATCAGGCGGTGATGCACTGCACCAGTGGCCAGGGCGGCATGGACCGTAATCTTGTCTTGGCTGATGGCGCGGTCAGACAGAATCACAACGACCTTACCAGCGTTAACCGCGGCAACTGCTTCATCACAGATTGCTTCAATGGCCTGCTTCAGGCCGCCTGTGCGATTTAAGTCGATGCGCACGCTGCTATAGTCGCCATCGTCCATATCCAGTAGTTGTGCATATTTCGCCTGCGACAATACGGGTGAGTCCACCAACAGACGAGCGGCGTGCTGTGGCGTCTCTTCAAACATGTTGAGTTCACGACCGAAGCAGGTCTCCAGCGACATGACAATCGCTTCGCGAATCGGATCGATAGGCGGATTGGTGACCTGGGCAAATTGTTGGCGGAAATAATCGTAGAGCGAGCGCACCTGCTTGGACAATACCGCCAAGGGGGTGTCATCACCCATGGAACCCACCGCCTCCTGTCCCATCTCGGCCAACACGCGCAGGATCTGGTCACGCTCTTCAAAGGTGACTTGAAACAACTTCTCGAAGACATTGAGCTGATCTGGGTCAATGCTTTCACTGCAACTGCCATTTTCAGCCGCCAGCTTCGCTTCGAGACGTTTGGCGTTTTTTGCCATCCAGTTTTTGTAAGGCTGACGCGCTTTGAGTTTGTTATCGATGTCTTCCGGCAACAGCAACTTGCCGGTTTCGGTATCCACTGCCAGCATCTGGCCAGGCTTGAGGCGACCCTTGGAGATCACATCTTCAGGCTTGTAACCGTACACACCAATCTCTGACGCCAGGGTGATGTGACGGTCTTTGGTGACCACGTAACGGGCCGGACGCAGGCCATTGCGATCCAGAGTACAAGCGGCATAACGACCGTCTGTCAGCACAATACCGGCAGGTCCGTCCCAGGGTTCCATGTGCATGGAACTATATTCATAGAAGGCGCGTAGATCGGGATCCATGGCCTCGATGTTTTGCCAGGCGGGTGGAACCAGCAAACGCATGGCGCGGAAGATGTCCATGCCACCCGCCAGGAGTGCCTCAAGCATGTTGTCCATGCTGTTGGAATCAGAACCCGACATGCTCACCAGCGGACGAATGTCCTCCATCGGCAGCAGCGGGGTTTCAAACTTGTGGCCACGGGCTACAGACCAAAAGCGGTTGCCCTGCACGGTGTTGATCTCACCGTTATGCGCTAGGTAGCGGAACGGCTGGGCCAAGCGCCATTGCGGCCAGGTGTTGGTGGAGAAACGCTGATGGAAAACTGCCGTGGCAGATTCCAGCGAATCATCATTTAATTCTTTATAGAAGACTGGCAGATTGGCCGGCATCACCAGGCCTTTATATGACATTACCCGTGACGACAGGCTCGGCACATAAAATACCGGGTCGTTGGCCTCGATAGCCTTTTCGGTGCGGCGACGCGCTATATATAAATGGCGTTCGAAGTCAGCCTCCGCCATATCCGCAGGGGCGTTGACGAAGATCTGCTCGATCTGCGGCAGACTCTTAAGAGATTCCTCGCCACAAGCAGACGGGTCAACGGGCACCACACGCCAGCCGGCAACGTCCAGGCCTTCCTGCTTGAGTTCTTTTTCAAGCTGGGCACGGGCGGCTGCGGCCTGGTCGGCCTCTTGACTGAGAAAGATCATGCCCGCGGCATAAAGCTCTGACAGGGAAATATTCAGATCAGCGGCAGCGGCACGAAAAAAACCATCCGGCTTACGCAGCAACAGGCCACAGCCATCACCGCTCTTGCCATCAGCAGCAATAGCGCCACGATGAGTCAAACACGCCAGCGCATCGATAGCAGTCCGCACCAGCCAGTGACTGGGCTTGCCATCCATTTGCGCGATGAGGCCGAACCCGCAGTTATCTTTTTCAAACTCGGGGCGGTATAAACCTTGTTCCATAAGCAAAACGATCTAACCGGTTGATTGTTAAGGATTCATCTGTTTGTGCCTATTCAAGACCTGGCGCCAACGCAACAGACACAAAAGGGGACAGGAGTATACAATCAGTCCACGGCCGGCGCAATGGTGTAGCCATGCACAAAAATCATAACCTCTGAATTATCAACCAATTAGAGAGTTTTACTACTTGCGCTGGTAGTCTTTATGGATCCCGGCAAAGCGACGTATCCATGGCTGTCCAACACCCCAGGCCTTGGGCAGGGCTTTTGCTGCCTTGTCCGCCTCGGCCTGGCTGGAATAGCTGCCATAGATCAACACAGTCAAGGTTTTGTCACGCCGGGTAATAGGAAATGTGGCGCTCTTGTCGCCAATCTTCCATTTTTTGACGAAATTGAGCACCTTGTCCTTGTCTGACAGCGCCATCAATTGCATGCCATAGTTGCCGCTGGGCTGATCAAGCATCCACTGAATATCGGCGGGGAGCTTGGGTTTGACGGCTGATTTTTTCGGTTCTGGTTTAGGTTCAGGCTCTGGTTTGGCGGCAACAACTGCTTGTTCGGGTTTCTTATCGGTCTCGAGCTGGACAGGCTCGGATTTTGCGGCTTGCGGCGCTGCTAGTGCTGGCGTAATAGCAACGGCAACAGAAGGTTGCGAGTCTGGCACGGTGGCAAGCTCAACCCCTTCAATCGCGGGGGCATCTTCGGGTTTTACTGTGGCCTCCAAAACCTCGTCGATTGGCACGGAAATCGGCAGGCTTTCATCATTTTCGAGATGCACCATACCCACACCGGCCTCGGGATCTGACACCGCCGCCATTTGGGTAACCGCGGAGGTAAGCTGATCGGCCTCCTCTTCGATGACCTTCTCTATTTGCTCGACCGTTGATGTTTGCTGCTCTTCAGGCAATTCGAACAGCCGATTGATCTCGTCTTGATAATAAAGCCCCGCGGCGGCGGCAATGCCGACCAACACCAGGAGGGCTCCGCCCAGTATCGGTTTCATCCGGCTGCTGGCGGCTTTTGACGATTTTCTGTCTGCCAGCAGGCCATGCGCAAGGGCGTCTACTTCTTCCGGAATGCCGCCGCTTTTCTGATGGATTGAGCTAATAACTTCGTCGCTGAGTAGTGAGTCTGCTTCTGTTGTTGAGCCTGCCAAACGATGTCGCAGATAGGCCGCAATCTCTTTTTTGCTTAAAGGTTCTAATGTCAGGGTGTAGCTGAGACGTTCTCTGAGCACGGCAAAACGATCAAGCTTGCTGCCCTGATCCTGACGCATGCTCAACACTAGACTGACACAATCCTCGGTACGCTCATCCCGAAGAATTTTCTCCGTCAGTAAAATCACGTCATCCGAGAGCAGGTGAGCATCATCAATGATGATGATTGCGCGGCGACCGCCGCGCCCGATGGCTTGAAGATATCTGTCGATCTCCCACAGCAGATCATCCTCTGACTCGATGTCATCCAGGACCAGATCGAAGCCTTTTCCGATTTGACGCAGAAAGGTTGCGCCATCCATTAAGGTATTGGCGCTGACATAACTGATTCGCCAAGTGGTCGCGGCGCGCTCGATAAACGCTTTCAGCAAGGCAGTTCTACCGATACCTTGCTGACCCTGCAGCAGCAACACATCGCTATAAGGTGCGAGGTGTAGCAACTTGTTCAGGCTTAGCTTGCGCGACTCTTCAATGTAATTGCGCGGCAATGCGGCTTCTTCAGACAGCTCATCTTTGCCAAAAAGGTCTGAAAAGCGCTCGCTTAATTTGGGGGTGATTTTTTGATCTTCGACCATAAGGGGAGAATATTTCCAATGCGGGCATTGTGGCAAATGTCGGAAAAAAACAAAAGGATTTAATCCGCGCCCGGTTCACGCTGCCCTTCAATGAACACTACACGATAACCGCGCTTTGCCTGGGCATCGCGTGTACGCATCATGGCGATCTCTGCCTCATCGTAGCCAGGATAGTGCTCGCGCTTTAAGCGTCCACTACTGCCTTGGAAGCCCCATTCCTTCACCAGCGTCCAGCCCTCCAACAGGTCAGGCTGTAGAAACAGATGATAGAAGCGCGGCGGCTTGTCCTCGATAGCGGGTATTTGCATGTAGATACGCATCAGGACTGGCTTTGGCAACCTCTGGTTAAGTCTGGGCGAAAAAGATTGAGATTCAAAATGTTCAAATTCGAGGCGCAAACTGCACGTAATAGCCATCGAATGCGAAGATTTGCAACAAAGAAGTTGGATATTTTGAACTCAAAATTTTCGTACATGAATTGATCAGAGGTTCCCTATGTTAATGCCGACGGCGCGAAGATTCTGTCATGCTCGATGATGGCATAACGATCGGTCATTCCGGCGATATAGTCAGCAACGACACGGGCGCGGCCCTGCTCGCCAGATATTGATTCAAGCTTTTTGCTTTGTTTTTGCTGCTCTGGTGGCAGCATGGCGGAATCATCCATGAAAGCGCCAAACAGATTGCGGATAACAAGCCCCGCCTTGTTGCTCATGCGCTTGACGCGATAATGTTTATAAAGCTGCTTGCGCAGAAACTGTTTCAGCTGCAGGTTTAACTCTCTCATTTCATCACTAAAACAAACCATCGGCTTATCCAGCAACCTGATTTCATCTATGGATACCGGCTGATGGTTTTGAAGGTTGTTTTTTGTATTGTTGATTAGATCAGAGACCTGGTCATTGATCATTCGACGGATGATTTCGTGCACCATACGCCGGCCAGCGATTGATGGATAAAGTTGTTTTACAGTGTCGTGCTGCCTTTTGAACAAATCGATTTCAGTAAGCTGATCCACATCGATCAAGCCTGCTCGCAACCCATCATCAACATCGTGATTGTTGTAGGCAATCTCATCGGCCAGGTTGGCCAGTTGCGCCTCGAGCCCGGGTTGTGCTCGTTTCAGAAAGCGCTCGCCGATCTGCGCAAGCTCGCGCGCTTTTTCCAGACTGCAATGCTTAAGGATGCCTTCGCGGGTTTCAAAGGTGAGATTCAGACCGGAAAAATCCGCATATTTTTCTTCCAGTTCATCCACCACACGCAAGGACTGCAGGTTGTGCTCAAAGCCGCCATAATCGCGCATGCATTCGTTGAGGATATCCTGACCGGCATGGCCAAAAGGGGTGTGGCCCAGGTCATGGGCTAGGGCGATGGCTTCGGTCAGGTCTTCATTTAATTGCAGTGCGCGTGCAATGGATCGGCCAATCTGAGCTACTTCGATGGAGTGAGTCAGGCGTGTGCGAAACATGTCACCCTCGTGATTCACAAACACCTGTGTTTTATATTCAAGCCGGCGAAAGGCGGATGAGTGAACGATGCGGTCGCGGTCGCGCTGGTATTCACTGCGAAACTGCGGTGCAGGCTCGGCGATCACTCTGCCGCGGGATTGTTCAGGATGTGCGGCGTAAGCTGCTAGTGTGCTGTTGGTCTCAGACATCCTTTTCTATTCTCCGTCGATCAGGCCTGGCATTGAGCCAAGGTTTGGTCGAGCAAGGCCGCATCGAAATGGTCGGTGACCACAGCATCACCCAGGGATTTCAACAACACTAACCTAATACGGCCGTCCTGTACTTTTTTATCCACCGCCATCAGCTGTTTCATTTTCTCCGGGTCGATGGCCGGGCCCTTCACTGGCAAGTTCGCACGGGTCAGCAAATCTTCAACATGGGCGACATCTGTTTGACTGATCCAGCCAAGCCGGCAAGATAAATCCGCTGCCATGTACATGCCGGCGGCAACCGCCTCGCCATGCAGCCAGGCACCATAACCCATACCCGTTTCAATGGCATGGCCAAAGGTATGGCCAAGATTCAGTAGGGCACGCTGGCCATGCTCCAGCTCATCTGCCGCGACCACTTCTGCCTTGTTACGACAGGACTGTTCGATGGCATAGATCAACGCATCTGTATCGCGCGCAACCAGAGCTTCCATATTCTGCTCTAACCAGACCAGGAACACCTTATCCCTTATCAACCCATATTTAATCACTTCGGCAATGCCTGCACTGAGTTGCCGGTCATCCAGCGTGTTCAACACACTAGTGTCGGCAATGACACAGCCAGGCTGATAAAATGCACCGATCATGTTCTTGCCAAAGGGGTGGTTCACCGCTGTTTTGCCACCGACGGAGGAATCCACCTGGGCCAATAAGGTGGTGGGGATCTGAATAAAGGGCACACCACGCTGATAACAGGCAGCGGCAAAACCTGCCATGTCACCAACCACACCTCCACCCAAAGCGATAATAGTCACCTGGCGGCTGAAGCGTTTTTCCAACAAGGCGGTGAAGACTGTATTGAGATGTTCCAGCGTTTTGTATTGCTCGCCGTCCGGCAGGATCACCGCCTCGGCGCGGCGCCCTTCTAGAGTAGTCATAAGCGCATCGAGATAAAGTGGCGCAACCGTCTCGTTGCTAACCACCATCACCTCGCTACCAGCAAGATAAGGCTGAATTAGCTCTTTTTTCTCTAACAGATTTTCGCCTATAAAAATGGGGTAACTTCTATCACCCAAGGCTACATCAAGTGTAATCATCTAGTTACTCAGTCAGTTTATTTCTTGTTCACCCAGTACACCCAGGCGTTTCAAGTGACTCACCAGTTTACGCACCACCATACGAACATTTTCGTCACCAGTCTCCATCACAACATCAGCAACCTCTCTGTATAAAGGATCACGTTGCGCCAGTAGTTCATTGATTTTTGCCATAGGGTTTTCAGTCTGGAGCAAGGGGCGATTGCGATCTCGCGACGTGCGCTTAAACAACTGCTCTGCCGTAGCGTGCAAGTAAACCACCAGACCACGTCCAATCAAGACACGGCGGTTATCCTCATCCAGCACCACGCCACCTCCAGTTGCAAGCACCAGATGCCGTTGCTGTGTCAGCTCTTCGATAATATCTTTCTCGCGCTTGCGAAATCCGGCCTCGCCTTCAACGTCGAATATTATAGGTATCTTCACGCCAGTGCGCGCGACAATTTCATGGTCGCTATCGAGGAAATCCCAGCCAAGACTCTTTGCCAGCTGTTTGCCTATCGTGGTTTTACCTGCACCCATCGGGCCGACAATAAAAATGTTTTGGGGTTTTGCCGATGGGTATGTCATAAAATTTGCGCCATTTGCTTTGTCTTGAAAGCAAATTTAACAAAAAACAGCCTCAGACAGTTAATTCGGACAATAAAAAAGGGGCCATGAGCGTGCTCATGGCCCCCGATAAGGCTGAGGTTAATTGAAGGAGAGACCTTCTTTGATGATCTTAGGTGTCACGAAAACCAGCAGCTCTTCCTTGTCATCCTGCTTGGTTGTATTTCGGAATAAAATGCCAATCAAGGGCAGATCACCCAGAAACGGCACCTTGGACACATTGTCGTTGGTGGCCTGTTCATAGACTCCACCAAGCACAATCGTTTCACCATTCTCAACCAACACCTGAGTGTTAATCTCACGGGTATTGATACTCGGAATATTCTGGAATACCTGCCCTACACTGTCTTTATTCACAGTCAAATCCATGATAATACGATCATCCGGGGTAATCTGCGGTGTTACCCGCAAGCTCAGAACGGCCTTCTTGAACGAGATCGTTGTCGCGCCGGAAGATGAAGACTCCTCATAAGGAATCTCTACACCCTGTTCGATAAAGGCCTCTTTCTGGTTGGCGGTGATGACACGGGGAGATGAAACCACCTCACCTTGGCCTTCAGCCTGCATGGCCGACAATTCCAAATCTACATTGGTGCCGAAGGGAAGTTTGACAAAACCTAAGGCAAATGAGCCCGCAGCACCAACTACAGGTAAATTGACGTTTAAACGGCCAGGTGCGGTGAGCGTATCATTGTTCACCAATTCGTCTGTCGCTTCGAGCGTGCCACTGAACTGGGCACCATCCCCTGTTGTACCGGCACCCAACGAATCACGTGATACACCAAAGCGGGCCCCCACGTCTTTGCCATAGGTACTATTCGCAATCACAATTCGCGACTCTATCAACACTTGTCTAACAGGGATGTCCAGCTTGGTTATCAACTTGTGGATCTCTTCAAGAGACGCAGCAGTATCCTGTACCAGCAAAGTATTGGTTCTGGCATCAATGGTCACACTGCCACGAGCCGACAACAACGAGTTGGTCTCTCCCTTTAACAAACCAGCTATATCATCTGCCTTGGCATAGTTAATCTGAAGCATTTCTGAGTAAAGGGGCTCGAGTTCCTTGATCTGCTGCTTAGCCTCCAGATCAGCCTTTTCACGCGCGGCAATCTCTTCCGCCGGGGCGATGAGCATTAGGTTACCTGTTTTTCTTACCCCCAGACCTTTTGTTTTAAGAATGATGTCCAACGCCTGGTCCCAGGGCACATTCTGCAGGCGCAGTGTAACGCTACCCTCTACAGTATCGCTGGTCACCAGATTCATACCGGTAAAATCTGCGATCAACTGCAACACGGCACGCACTTCGATATTCTGAAAATTAAGCGACAGGCGCTCACCAGTGAAGGCGCTTTCATCACCCTGACGCCGCAACTCTTCAAGGGTGGGCTCAACTGATTTCTTAATTTCAATGGTCAACAGGTCACCTGATTGAAAGGCCAAATGCTCAAACTTATCTTTGGCACTGATGACCATTCGCACGTTATTGCCTTGGCGGAAGGTATCGACCATTGTCACCGGTGTAGCAAAATCAACCACATCAAGTCGCTGCTCGAGCTCTTGTGGCAGACTAGTATCGATAAAATCCAACGCCAATTTACCACCCCGTTCCTGGATGTTGACGCTTGTGGCGGCATCCGACAAGGAAATCAGGATACGTCCTTCTCCGTCATCACCACGACGAAAATCCACGTTTCTAATGGCATGGCTGGCTGAGATTTCACGCGAGGTAAAAACTGTGGGGTCTTTATCGATAGGCGGCGATGCCACTGACATAGTCGATCCGACACTGTCAAGGATCACATATACATCGCTACCTTCCACGCGGGTTTCATATGGCACCAAGCGCACTAGATTCAGTACCACACGAGTTCTACCTCTTGCCTCGACCGCACTCACGCTCCTCGCCACACCTACACCTACCTGGGTGGTTCTTTGCTCTAGCTGATTGCTAGTGTCGGCAAAGTCAAGCGCAATTCGGGCGGGATTATCAATTGTGAAGCTAAGGGGCTCAGCAGCAGGTTTTTCCATGGAAAACTTTATCTGCACTCGATTTCCAGGCAGGCTGGAGACATCTATTGCGTTGAGCGCATTTTCCGAGCCTGATTCCTGGGCGCCTACCTGAGCCACAGACAAACCTGCCAATACACACACTGCTAACATATAATGCAGTGCTCTGATGTGGCCCAAAAAGCCTCTCGTTCTCATCACTTTTTCGCCCATTTTAACGATTCGCCTCATTATCAATATTCCGCCCAGGGGTCATTCCACTATTGCCAGAGATGCAGGACGTCGTACCCATGACCCTAATCCATCTGGCACAATCTCAATCAAATCTATCTTATCCGGGCTTACAGTAACCACCTGGCCATAGTTCTGCCCCAAATAGTTGCCCTCAACGATTCTGGAGACAAGTCCGTCTGGCGAATGCACTAAAGCAGAACTCTGTCCATCTCGTTCCATCGTGCCAACCATACGAAGTGTATCCAGAGGAAAGGACTCCAGCGGCTCGCGCCGACGGCCTAAATCAGGCTGTAAACCACCACCTTGACTGGACTGCTGATCCGCTCTCGCCGCCATAGCGGCCTTGGCTTCCCATGAAACAAACGGGTCACCATAGTCATCCACCGAATATGAAAAACTTTCTACAGGCACGAACTCCGGTAACGGCTCTATTCTGCCTTTACTGGTGGCCTTGACCTCATTGATATATGCTCTCAAATCTTCGAATTCGTTGCTGCTACATCCTGAAAGAGCCAACATCGTAACAATGATTGATAGATAGCGTTTGGCCCCTTGTTGCGCCCCCCATAAACTGCTCATTTCCCATCCTCCAGGTAGCGATAGGTCTTGGCGGTTGTGGACATCGTCAATGTGTCGTCTTTGCTTGCGATGGAGATGTCATGCAATGTCACGATACGTGGTAATGCAGCCACATCACTGACAAAATTGCCAAAATCATGATAAACACCTGTCACTTTCACATCTATCGGCAATTCGGCATAAAATTCTGCCGGTTTTTCAGCCAGCGGCTTGAACAGTTCAAACTCCAGCCCATTACCAAGCCCAGCCTGGGAGATATCCACCAACAGTTCCGCCACTTCGGTCTTACTGGGCAATTGGCGCAACATAGCGCCGAATGATCGCTCCATCTCTGCCATTTGTTGTTTATAGGCATCCAGATTTACGGCTTTAAGCTGCTTTGCTTTGAAGGTATCCTTCAATTCACTTTCTTTCGTCTTGGCCTTTTCCAGTTCGGTCAACTGATGCTGTGTGTCAAACCAGTACCCTGCACCCAGCACGGCCAAACAAACCGCTATGATCGCCACTGTCTTGACCGCAAGCGGCCAGGAACCAGGGTCATTAGGGTCCAGGCCCTTAAACTGTTCAAAATCAAAGTTTTTCAGGTTCATTTGCCTTTTTCCACATTCCCACTATCAGCATCTTCTGGAGTTAACTGATTAACCTGAAGAGTGAACTTGCTGGATCTGCTCCCATCCTTTTCCTGTACTTGAATGACTTCAAGCTTGGGGTTACTGAACCAGTCCGACTCATCTAGATTTCGCATGAAGGCTGAAACACGCGCATTTGACTGCGCCAATCCATCAAGTGTTAACTGCTCACCTTTTTGATCCACTTTGGTCAGAAAAAGCCCGTCGGGAATTGCCCTGACCAACTTATCCAGCATATGCACCACCATCGGGCGACGGGTTTGCAAATCCTGGATAACATTCATACGGTTGAGCAATTGTTTCTTCTGTGTCTCGAGCTCCTGGATCTCCTTGATCTTGTCTTCAACCTGAGCAATCTCACTTTCAACGAAGCTGTTGCGGGAATTTTGATGCTCTATCAAGCCGCTGACATGGACATGCACGTATCCCACAATAGCCAGCATCAAAAAAACCGCTCCACCGATAACTGAGACAAACTGGCGCTTACGCTCCTTGCGTAGCACCTCCCTCCATGGCAATAAATTGATGCGCGTCATCAGTCAAAACTCCTAAGCGCCAGCCCACAGGCAATCATCAAAGCCGGCGCATCGGCACCAAGCTGCTGTGCCTTTATTTTTGATGACAAAGACATGTTCGCAAACGGGTTGGCAACGGTGGTCGGCACACCCAACTTGTCTTCAATCAACTCATCAATTCCCGGAATAGAGGCGCAACCACCTGCAAGCACAACATGATCTACGCTATTGTACTGACTAGAAGAGAAAAAGAATTGCAGCGAGCGACTGACCTGCTGGATCATTGCATCCTTGAATGGCTGCAATACCTCAGGCACATAGTTGTCGGGCAAACCTCCCTGCTTTTTGGCCAGGCCCGCCTCCTCGTAAGAAAGACCATAACGACGCTGGATTTCTTCGGTCAGTTGCTTACCGCCAAACACCTGCTCACGCGTATAGATCATCTTGAAATCATGGATTACATTCAGGGTGGTCATGGTGGCACCGATATCAAGAATGGCCACCGTCTGGCCTTCGCCGGCATCCGTCAACTGAGGCGCAATCAGCTTGTAGGCCGCCTCCATGGCGTATGCCTCAACATCGACAACCCTGGCGGTAAGTCCGCCAAGCTCGCAAGCAGCCACCCGCACATCAACATTTTCACTACGAGACGCTGCAAGCAACACCTCAACCGTATCGCTTGCATCCCCTTCTGTGTCCTCAGACGGCCCGAGAATCTGAAAATCCAGATTTACCTCATCCAGCGGATATGGGATGTACTGATCCGCTTCAAGCTCAATCTGCCCCTCCATCTCATCTTCGCTGAGATTGGCGGGCATATTAATCACTTTAGTAATCACCGCTGACCCTGCCACCGCGACCGCGGCCAGCTTGGTTCGTGAACTGGCCCGCTTCACCGCCCGATTGACAGCTGCGCCGACAGATTCAACATCTGCGATACTCTTTTCTACCACAGCATGTGGAGGCAAGGGGACGACAGCATAACTTTCAACGCGGTAACGCCCGCCAGTCTGGCTGAATTCGAGCAGTTTGACCGCTGTCGCACTGATGTCTAACCCTAGTAGGGCGGGCGCTTTTCGCTTAAAGAATTCCAATTTAGAGTTCTCTTTATTATTCCATTGAAGCATCAATATGGTTTTTTGTGTTATCGGGCATTTAATACCATACTTTATATTTATTCAATTTTTGCAAGAATATACTGAAAATGCTCGATATCTTCATGTAGTATACATCGGAATTAGGTTAACAAACCTTAGGGCATCTGCTGTAAAATTGTTGCCACAATCACACTTTACCGCCTTATCTCGTTTTTTGTCATGAAGTTTATCAGCAAACTGATCCGTAATGTTTTCATAGCCTCACTAGTTTTTGGCCTGCTTGGCCTCATCGCTATTGCCGCCACCTATTTCTACCTATCGCCTCAGCTCCCCTCGGTCGAAGTTCTACGTGACGTCCGCTTTCAGGTTCCATTGCAGGTTTATACCCGTGACCAACAGCTGATTGCTGAATACGGCAGCAAAAAACGTGACCCGCTTAGATTTGAGCAGGTCCCAGACCAAATGATAAATGCCATCCTGGCCGCTGAGGATGACCGCTTCTTCGAGCATCCAGGTGTTGACTATCAAGGCATTCTACGCGCTGTCTTCATGCTAATTACCACCGGCGAAAAAACACAGGGCGGTAGCACCATTACCATGCAGGTAGCACGTAATTTTTTCCTCAGCAGCGAAAAGACATATTTGCGCAAGATCAACGAAATTTTTCTTTCATTTAAGATTGAGAACGAACTCAGCAAGGAAGAAATCCTCGAGCTCTACCTGAATAAGATCTACCTGGGCAACCGCGCCTACGGCATTGGTAGTGCCGCCAAAATCTACTATGGTAAGCCACTGGATGAGCTTAATCTGGCCCAATATGCCATGATCGCAGGGCTGCCCAAGGCACCTTCCAGCTACAATCCAATAGCCAACGCCGAACGCGCCATGCTGCGGCGTGATTACGTGCTCAGGCGCATGCTTAGCCTCGGCCACATCGACGCTTTCGAATACGAGAGCGCTAAGGCCGAACCCGTCAGCGCAAAACTGAGTCGCGATACCATCGGCCTAGAGGCACCATATATCGGCGAGATGGTGCGTAGCCACATGTATGAATTGTATGGGGATGACGCCTACACCAATGGCTACAAAGTATTTGTAACCATCGATCCCAAGCTGCAGCTTGCCGCCCATGATGCCCTGCGAAACAATCTGCTCAATTATGAATATCGCCATGGCTTCCGAGGTCCAATCGAGCAGTTATCAATCACCCCTGAAACTGACTTTGATGAAGTGCTAAAACACCTTGACGCCCTACCCAGCGTCGGCGGTCTTATCCCCGCCCTTGTCATGCAAACTGAAGAACAAAGCGCCCAAGCCCTACTTGCCAACGGTGATCAGATCAGCCTGGAATGGCAAGGCCTGTCATGGGCCGCGCGATATCTTGATACAAACTACAAGGGCGCCGCACCCGCCAGCGCCGCCGATATCACGAAAGCCGGGGACATTATCTATGTCAAGACGCTCGAGACCGGCGCATGGCACTTGGCACAAATTCCCAATGTTGCCGGCGCCATGATAGCGCTTGACCCCAAAGATGGCGCTATCCTAGCCTTGTCTGGCGGTTTCGACTTTTTCTACAGCAAATTCAATCGCGCCACCCAGGCCAAGCGCCAACCCGGCTCAAGTTTTAAACCCTTTATCTACTCAAGCGCGCTTGAAAAAGGCTTCAATGCCGCCTCCATCATCAATGATGCACCTGTTGTATTTGATGACCCCGGCCTAGAGACTTCATGGCGACCCGAAAATTATAGTGGTCGCATCTATGGGCCAACCCGCATGCGCGAAGCCCTAACCCGATCACGCAATCTGGTTTCGATACGGCTTCTGCAAGCGATTGGCATCCCCTACGCAATCAACTATGCCAAACGCTTCGGTTTTGACGCCAACAGATTACCGAAAGACCTGTCGCTGTCATTGGGCAGCGCTTCCGTTACACCACTTGAGGTCGCTGCAGGTTATGCCGTCTTCGCCAATGGTGGTTTTCGTGTACACCCTTATTTCATAGAACGCATCGAAGACATCGAAGGCAACATCATTTTTGAGGCCAACGCCGCCATCGCCTGCCTTGAATGTGAAAAACAGGCCCAACTTGATGCGCTAAATACAGAAGACTCAAGCACAGAAATGGAAGCAAGCCTTAAATTTGAACCCGAGCTGGAAACAGAGCCAGATACCGGCCCCATTCTGGCAGAACGCGTCATCAGTGCACAAAATGCCTACCTGATGACCAGTATGATGCGCGATGTCATTCGTCAAGGTACCGCACGCCGCGCCATGCAACTCGGCCGCAATGATCTGGCCGGCAAGACAGGCACCACCAACGACCAACGCGACGCCTGGTTTGCCGGATTCAACAAACAGCTGGTCGCCATTAGCTGGACTGGCTTTGACGATGGCTCCCCCTTGGGCGACAGAGAAACCGGCGGCCGCGCCGCCCTGCCCATGTGGATTGACTTCATGCGCAGCGCCCTGAATGGACAGCCAGAGGTTGACCTGGAACAACCGGAAGGCTTGATTACCGTGCGCATCGACCCCGCAACCGGACTGCTCGCCTCACCCAGTCAGCGTGATGCAATTTTTGAAATCTTTCGTCGTGATCACGTTCCGCAACGGCAAGCACCGGACATAGACGAATCGATTACAACAACGCCGGATAGCGAAAACAACGGCGAGTCAACACCACAACTGTTGTTCTAAAGCAAAATGGCAGGCAAAAAACATCAACACGTAGCTGGCACTAAAGACCTTCGCATGCGCCAACAACTGGCGCAGGAGGCAGCTCGGTTGATCGCAGAAGATGGTATAAAAGACTTCCAAACTGCCAAACAAAAAGCCGCACTTCGCTTGCATGCACCACAAACCCACAACCTGCCCCGCAATGATGAAATTCAGCTAGCACTGAACCAATACCAGCGTCTCTTCAAGGCAGACTCTCAGCCGCATCACCTACGCCGGCTGAGACAAATTAGTTGTGAAGCCATGCGTTTTTTTGAGTCATTTGAGCCTCGCCTGGTCGGAACCGTGCTAGATGGCAGTGCCAATGAATATTCCGAAATCACCCTGCACCTGTTCACTGACACACAAGAAGATCTAAGCATTTTTCTGTTAGACCAGGGCATCCCCTTTGAACAGTGCAGTCAGACGGTGCGCATGCCAAACGATGCAAGTGTCTTAATCCCCGGCTACCGCCTGGTCATGCAGGATGCGCCCGTGCTGTTACTGGTGTTTGATCATAAGGGCATGCGCCAGGCACCGCGCTGCCCAACAACGAGCAGACCAATGCAGCGCTTTAGCCTTAAGAAAGTAGAAGAGCTGATACAGCTGGCGAGCTAGGCTCGGCCCTAAGTTAGCTGCGTTTGTTCATATCAACATAATCGCGCATGGCCGCCCCCTCATAAAGCTGGCGTGGACGGGCAATGCGCTGATCCGGATCACCAATCATCTCCATCCACTGTGACACCCAGCCGACGGTTCGGGCGATGGCAAACATCACGGTAAACATATTGGTCGGGATACCCAGTACTTTGTAGATAATGCCGGAATAGAAATCGACGTTGGGATACAGCTTGCGCTGCTTGAAGTAGTCATCCTGCAGCGCCACCTCTTCCAGCTTCAGCGCCAATTCGAACAGCGGATCATTTTCGTCTCCGAGCTTGGCCAGTACTTCGTGGCACATCTTGCGAATCAGGGTGGCGCGCGGATCAAAATTCTTATAGATCCTATGCCCAAACCCCATCAGACGGAATGGATCATTCTTGTCTTTAGCTTTTTCAAGGAACTTGGGTATATTCTTTACATCACCAATTTGATCCAGCATGTGCAGCACTGCCTCGTTGGCCCCGCCGTGGGCAGGCCCCCATAGCGCGGCAATACCAGAGGCAACACAAGCAAACGGGTTAGCCGCTGAGCTACCGGCCAATCGGATGGTCGAGGTACTGGCATTCTGCTCATGATCGGCATGCAGGATAAAAATCATGTCCAACGCCTTTTGCGCGATCGGGTCCACCTCGTACTCTTCACATGGCACCGAGAACATCATGTTGAGCAGATTGCCGCAGTAACCCAGTTTATTCTGAGGATAGACAAACGGCTCGCCAATAGAGTGCTTGTAACATGCCGCGGCAATGGTTGGCATCTTGGCAATCAGGCGATGGGCGGCAATCTCACGATGCTCCGGATTACGAATATCGGTCGAGTCGTGATAGAAGGCCGACAATGAGCCCACAACTCCAACCATGATCGCCATTGGATGGGCATCATGATAAAAGCCTTGGTAAAACCCCTTCAGGCTCTCATTGATCATGGTGTGGCGCACGATATTGCCCAGAAATCCATCCAGCTCAGGCTGCTGAGGCAGCTCACCGTATAGCATCAGATAGGCCACTTCGAGAAAGGAACTCTTCTCGGCCAGTTGTTCGATAGGATACCCGCGATACAGCAGCTGCCCTTTGTCGCCATCGATATAGGTGATAGCGCTGCGGCAACTGGCCGTAGAGACAAAACCCGGGTCGAACGTGACATAGCCGAACTCTTTAAAAAAGACGCCAATGTCCACTGCCCCCGGTCCATGCGTGCCGTGACAAATCGGCAGCTCGATCGACTTGCCAGTCACGTTATCTGTAACGGTAATTGTATCTTTGGCCATAGCAGATAATCCCTTCATGCTTTTGAATTGTTAACAATCATCGGCCCGCAGCGGCGGACGCTTGAACCTTAAAGCTAGTGCTTTGGATAATGAGCCGGGTACTCAAGTCGCGCCACACCACTGTCCACAGCCGCTTTGGCCACTGCCGGTGGCACCTTATCGATCAGGCGTTCATCAATCGGCTTGGGAATAATATAGTCGGGACCAAAGCTCAGACTTGCCAACCCATAGGCATCCAGCACCGTTTGTGGCACGGGCTCGCGCGCTAAATCACGTAGGGCATACACCGCAGCCGCCGTCATTTCAGCATTTATCTTTCTTGCCTGCACATCCAGCGCACCACGAAAAATAAACGGAAAACCCAGCACATTATTGACCTGGTTGGGATAATCGCTGCGCCCAGTGGCCATGATCAGATCATCCCGCGCTGCCAATGCTACCTCCGGCCGGATCTCGGGATCCGGATTGGACAGGGCAAACACCACCGGCTTGGCGGCCATGCTCTTCAAAGCCTCCACCGAAAGAATATCCGGTCCGGAAACACCAATAAAAACATCCGCCCCCTCCATGGCATCGGCAAGGGTGCGCGCCTCGGTACCACGCGCAAACGCCTGTTTGTAGACATTCAGATCATCGCGGCCGCTATGGACCACCCCTTTGCGATCCACCAAGGTTAGGTTTTCTTTCGGCATGCCCAAGGTAACAAGCAAGTTCATAGAGGCGATACCCGCCGCACCGGCGCCTACGCAGACGATCTTCACCTGCTCCAACGTCTTGCCCTGCAACTCGATAGCATTCAACAAACCTGCGGCAATGATAATCGCAGTACCATGCTGGTCATCATGAAACACCGGGATGTTGAGGCGCTCAATTAGCGCCTGCTCGATGGTAAAGCAATGCGGCGCGGCGATATCTTCCAGATTGATACCGCCAAAGGTTGGTGCGATATGCGCAACGGTTTCGATGAAGGCTTCGGGCGACTCGGCATCGACCTCGATATCAAAAACATCCACATCTGCAAAACGCTTGAACAACACGCCCTTGCCCTCCATGACCGGCTTGCCCGCCAACGCGCCGACATTGCCCAGGCCCAACACTGCCGTGCCGTCGGTAATCACACCCACCAAATTGCCCTTGCTGGTATAGCGGTATGCCAGGGCTGGATCCTTGGCGATCTCGCGCACTGGTGCGGCGACGCCCGGCGTGTAAGCTAGAGACAGGTCGTTTTGATCTTCACATGGCTTGGTAATCGCCGTGGCAATTTTGCCCGGCCTGGGCTCGGCATGGTAGGCCAACGCCCTTTGTTTCAAGTCTTCACTCATTATTGGGATCCAGAAAATCCTTTTAATCTTAATATATTAGCCGTTTCACAGCCATAACGATAGCCGAGCGCGGTTATTATAAAGGATGGCAGACGGGCAGAGGGAATTTATAACAACTCTATAGCTGCCGGGTGATCAACGCGCATTTGTCGCTCATCCCTGTGACGATACAACCAGCCCCTGAGCTTGACAGTTTTTCCCTCAAGCCGAGTAATATTGATACGCCCGTCAAAGTTGGTTAATTGGCGTTTATCAATCCGAGCCACTACCTTGCCAGCAAAATTCAACCAATAGGCCTTGCGGCTTTCGCCCACCCGGACAACCTTGCCCCAAATCACCTGAAAGCCAGTAGCAGCTAGAGGCAATTCGCTTGTCTCGATGCCCTGGAAACGCGGCAGACGCCAAATCCCACGTGCGCCAGCCTGTTTCTCTGCTGCCAGATAGCAAGCAAGATTGGCCAGGTTCGGCGCCACCACCACGGCTATCGCCAGCCCCTGTTGCAGCAGCACGTCCTGCAGGTTGCGTCTGTCCGGCAAAAAAACATGTGCCAACAAGCGACCATAACGATCTTTTTGTTCCGATTCGTAACGCAAAGCTAGACGGGGATCAGAGACAAGCAAGCTTTTAAGCGCTTGGCGTGCCTCTTCCGCCAATGGCTCGGAAGGCCTGCCATCGTATAAAATTTCCGGCGTATTGATACCGATCAGGCGCAGCTTGCGCCCGTCCTTAAGCCTAACTGTATCCCCATCAAAAACATGGGCAACCTCGACCCACTCATCAGCGCGAAAGGGCAGACACTGCCCGGCCCAAACTGAGCCATGCAGCAAGCACAAGAGCCAAAACGCAAAAAGGGCGCCTTTTTGAGGCGCCCTTCGCAACAAACCTGCTGCTTGCAGCATGCCGCTTTATTTCATACCGTACTTCTGGCGGAACTTATCGACACGGCCAGCGGTGTCAAGAATCTTCTGCTTGCCGGTAAAGAAAGGATGGCAACTTGCACATACGTCGATGTGCAGATCATCCTTGCCCAGGGTAGAACGGGTGGAAAAAGTCGCACCGCAGCTGCAAGTGACTTCAACTTCTTTATAGGCAGGATGGATATCCGCTTTCATGGCAAAAACCTCGTTTTCAAATCTAAAGCCACACCACTCATATTGAGTGCGGCCGGTGAAAGAGCCGGGCATAATACCGAAAAACCACGCCTGCCACAAGCCCCACCACCCAATAGTGAAACAAACCGTGCAGAGTGTTACCGGTTAAAGAGTCATCCGTAGCGGCCGTCATCTTATGAACTAAACTACGAAGAACCTTATTGCCTGCGTTTAACCACTAAAAAACAAAGGCTTATTCCACACGGATCGAGGGGTAGAACATGAAAGACAAACGGAATTTGCCAGCCTTCAAATACGACTATCTTGGCCTTGACGCACAATCTCTGAAACACTCCCTTGCTAACCGCCTGGAATATTCCGCTGGCAAGGACCTCTACACCGCCACACCACGTGATTGGTATCACACCGTCGCCTGGGCAATTCGTGACCGCCTGATGGAACGCTGGATGGAAACAATGCGCAGCTATTACCGCGCCGACGCCAAACGGGTCTATTACCTATCACTGGAATTCATGATCGGCCGCACCCTCAGCAACAGCGCATTAAGCCTGGACATTGGCGATGAACTGGCAAAAACATTAAGCGATATCGGCGTCGACCTGGAACAAGTGCGCGAAATGGAGAACGATGCCGCACTCGGCAATGGTGGCCTTGGCCGGCTGGCAGCCTGTTTCCTCGACTCCATGGCCGCTCTGGGCCTGCCCGGTTACGGCTATGGTATCCGCTATGAATATGGCATGTTCAATCAGACCATCGAAGATGGCCACCAAATCGAACATCCTGAAAACTGGCTCCGCTACGGCAATCCGTGGGAATTCCCCCGCGCTGAGGTGCTCTATCCAGTCAAGTTCTATGGCCGTGTCATTTCATATCCGGATGATACAGGCCAACTACGCTATCAATGGGTTGATACTGATGAAGTCATGGCCATGGCCTATGACACCCCCATCCCAGGTTTCGGCAACAACACAGTGAATAACATGCGTCTCTGGTCGGCCAAGTCATCACGCGACTTTGAGCTTAAATATTTCAACGAGGGTAACTACATCAAGGCGGTTGAAGATAAAAATGATTCGGAAAACCTGTCCAAGGTGCTCTACCCCGATGACACCACCGAGATGGGCCGTGAACTGCGCATGAAACAGCAATACTTTTTTGTCAGCGCCTCGCTGCAAGATATCCTCAATCGCCACCGAAAATACCATGACAGCTTCGACAACCTGTCGGACAAAGTGGCAATCCAGCTCAACGACACCCATCCAGTACTGGCCATCCCCGAGTTGATGCGCATCCTGGTCGACAAACATCAGCTGGACTGGAACAAGGCCTGGGACATCACCCGCCAGACCTTTGCCTATACCAATCACACCCTGCTGCCTGAGGCGCTGGAGACTTGGCCGGTCGGCATGATCGAAAACCTACTGCCGCGCCACATGCAAATCATTTATGAAATCAACCACCGTTTTCTCGATGAAGTCATGCATCAACATCCAGGTGACTGTGACTTGCTGCAACGCATGTCGATTATCGATGAAGGACATGGCAAACGTGTGCGCATGGCCCATCTTGCCGTCGTCGGCAGCCACAAGGTCAACGGCGTTGCAGCCTTGCATACTGAACTAATGAAAGGCTCGATTTTTGCTGACTTTAACCGCTTTTATCCCGACAAAATCGTCAACAAAACCAATGGCATCACACCGCGACGTTGGTTGAATCAGGCCAACCCGGAACTTGCAAAACTGATCTCTCAAAACATAGGCAATGCCTGGACCACTGACCTGGATCAACTAAAAGCGTTGATCCCACTGGCAGATAAAGCAGAATTCCAACAACAATTTCAACGCGTAAAACGCAATAACAAACAACGCCTGGCCACGCTAATAAAAGGCCGGCTCGGCATTGACTGCAATGTAGATTCGATCTTCGACATCCACATCAAACGCATTCATGAATACAAGCGCCAATTGTTGAATGTGTTGCACGTGATCACGCTATACAACCGCATGCGCCACAACCCAGACAATGACATCACTCCACGCACCGTGATCTTCGCCGGCAAGGCAGCACCGGGGTATTACCTGGCCAAGCTGATCATCAAACTAATAAATGACGTCGCCAACATCGTCAACAAAGATCCCGCCGTGCAAGACAAATTGAAGGTGGTGTTTCTGCCTAACTATAATGTCTCACTGGCGGAAGAGATCATCCCTGCCTGTGATCTGTCAGAGCAAATTTCCACTGCCGGCACCGAGGCCTCTGGCACCGGCAATATGAAGTTTGCCCTGAATGGCGCTCTGACAATCGGCACGCTAGATGGCGCCAACGTTGAGATCAAGGAAGAAGTGGGCGATGAAAATATTTTCATCTTCGGCATGACAGCAGCTGAAGTGAAACAACGTAAACAGGAGGGCTACAACCCGTTTGATTATTACCATGGCAATGCCGAACTCAAACAGGTACTGGACATGATTGGCTCGGGTTATTTTTCACCCAACGAGGCCAACCGCTTCCAAGGAATTATCGATACCCTGACCAGTCATGGTGATCATTACTTGGTGCTGGCTGACTATGCCGACTATATCGCATGCCAAGAACGTGTAGCAGAACTTTATCGTGATCAGGAAAACTGGACACGCAAGGCGATTCTGAACACCGCCAACATGGGCAAGTTTTCCAGTGACCGCACTATCCAGGAATATGCACAAGAGATCTGGCAGGCCACGCCCATCGAGGTCAACCTGACCAACCATGCAGCAGAAAAAAAGGCCAGCTGATTGGCTGGCCTTTGATAATTTGATCTGAGTTCGCTTATCGCTTCATCGACTCGAAAAACTCGTCGTTGGTTTTGCTGTCTTTGAGTTTATCGAGCAGGAATTCCATCGCCGCTAACTCATCCATCGCATGAAGCAGCTTGCGCAGTATCCACATCTTCTGTAGCTCATCCGGCTTGGTCAGATACTCCTCACGACGCGTGCCAGAACGGTTGATATTGATGGCAGGATAAATACGCTTTTCTGCAATCTTACGATCAAGGTGCAGCTCCATGTTGCCAGTACCCTTGAACTCTTCGTAGATAACATCATCCATACGCGAGCCGGTTTCAACCAGGGCTGTGGCAATAATTGTTAAACTGCCACCCTCTTCGATATTACGCGCCGCACCAAAGAAACGTTTTGGACGATGCAGGGCATTAGCATCCACACCACCAGTCAATACCTTGCCAGAGGAAGGAATCACTGTATTGTAGGCGCGCGCCAAGCGGGTGATGGAATCCAGCAGGATCACAACATCTTTCTTGTGCTCGACCAAACGTTTGGCCTTTTCAATGACCATCTCGGCAACCTGCACATGGCGGCTGGCTGGCTCATCAAAAGTACTTGAAACCACTTCACCTCGCACCGAACGCTGCATCTCGGTCACCTCTTCGGGGCGTTCATCGATCAGCAATACGATCAAATAACACTCGGGATGACTGGCCGCAATCGACTGGGCAATGCTCTGCATCATCATGGTCTTACCCGCCTTTGGTGGCGAAACGATCATGGCGCGCTGGCCCTTACCGATCGGCGCCACCAGCTCGATGACACGGGCGGTCAAGTCTTCGGTACTGCCGTTGCCCTGCTCTATTTTCAACCGCTGGTTGGCAAACAGCGGTGTCAGGTTTTCAAACAGAACCTTATTTTTTGCATTCTCGGGTGGCTCAAAGTTGATCTGGTCAACCTTCAACAGGGCAAAGTAGCGCTCGCTGTCTTTGGGTGGGCGAATCTTGCCCGAGACACTGTCTCCGGTACGCAGGTTAAAGCGACGAATCTGGCTCGGCGACACATAGATATCATCGGGCCCGGCCAAATAAGAGCTGTCGGCCGATCGCAAAAAGCCAAAGCCGTCCTGCAAAATTTCCAGCACACCATCTCCGAAGATGGCCTCGCCTTTTTTGGCATGACTCTTCAGGATGGCAAAGATGACCTCTTGCTTTCGCATTCGGGCCATGCCGTCCAGCCCCATGGATTGGGCCAGGTCAATCAATTCAGATGCGGATTTTTTCTTAAGTTCGGTTAGATTCATAATCAGTATGTGTTGTCTTGCTGGAAAGTACTTTGGAGATGTTTGGCTTGGTTGGGGTGAGCCGTGTTACACGAACTCTAGGAAACTTGGATGAGTAACGGCCTTCTAGCCGCTTTCTTAAATATTATTTGGAGAACCGTACCACCTTTGCGATGCCGCGTCTAGCTTTTTCCAGACGCGGCATTAGCAATGAATACTTAAATGTTACTGTCCAAAAATGCAGTCAACTGTGATTTCGATACAGCGCCTACTTTGGTCGCTTCCACATTGCCGCCTTTGAATAACATCAGGGTTGGAATGCCGCGAATACCGTATTTAGGTGGTGTGCCCGGGTTTTCGTCGATGTTGAGCTTGGCCACCTTGACCTTGCCATTATAGTCCGTCGCAATTTCGTCCAGAATGGGGGCAATCATCTTACATGGCCCACACCAGTCTGCCCAAAAATCCACGAGTACCGGACCTTCTCCATTCAACACCTCAGCATCAAAGGTGGCATCCGTTACATATACAATGTTCTCACTCACAATCAAATCTCCAGTATCGGGGTCAACTACGTCCGATGTAGCTTAGTATGAAATAAAACAAAATGGGAATTAAGTGTCATATTGTGGTCAATCTTGTAGAATTCAAGCCCAAACTGAATAATATTGCAACCCCTAGAGGGTAAAGAGTCTGTCAAACACATGAGTAACACCCACTTATCCGATACTCGCTTTGCTGATCTGTCTTTAGCAGAACCACTTCAAACGGGTATAAAAGATGCAGGATATACCTTCTGCACCCCAATCCAGGCCAAAACAATCCCGCTTTTGCTTGAAGGCAAAGATTTAGCCGGACAGGCGCAAACCGGCACCGGCAAAACAGTGGCTTTTCTCGTAGCGACCATGAATCGCCTGCTCACCAGCCCCGCGAATGAAAACCGCCAAGTCAACCAACCGCTAGCACTGATTCTTGCGCCCACACGCGAACTGGCCGTGCAGATTCATAAAGATGCGGTAGCCCTTAACGCACATACCGGCTTGAAGCTTGGTCTGATCTATGGTGGTACAAACTACGAACAACAGCGTACCCAGCTTAGCGAAGGGGTGGATATTCTTATCGGCACCCCAGGGCGCATCATCGATTTTTTCAAGCAAAAGGTTTTTAATCTACGTGCCATTCAGGCCATGGTGCTGGATGAGGCTGATCGCATGTTTGATTTGGGCTTTATTAGCGATATCCGTTTTTTGCTGCGCCGCATGCCTGAGCCGGATAAACGATTGAACATGCTGTTTTCCGCCACCATGTCATTTCGCGTGACCGAACTTGCTTATGAGCACATGAACAATCCCACTGTGGTTGCGGTAGAAACCGAATCTGTCACCGCCGATAAGGTTGAGCAAATCGTTTATTACACCGCCAATAACGAAAAGATACCTTTGTTAATTGGGCTTTTTAAGCAGATCAATCCGCCACGCGCCATTGTATTTGTGAATACCAAGCGTGCTGCCGATACTGTCTGGAGTTATCTCGAAGGCAACGGTCTTAAGGCCGGTCTGCTGTCGGGTGATATTCCGCAGAAGAAGCGTCTGCGTCTGCTTGAAGGCTTTCAGCAAGGTGAACTGCCTATATTAGTTGCAACAGATGTGGCTGCACGCGGCCTGCATATTCCTGAAATTAGTCATGTATTTAACTACGACCTGCCCCAGAATGCTGAAGATTATGTGCATCGCATCGGACGCACCGCACGTGCCGGCGCCAGTGGCATAGCGATCAGTTTTGCTTGCGAGGACTCTGCCTTTTATCTACCTGAAATCGAGGCATACATCGGCATAAAAATCGAATCGAAACACGTTGATGCTGAATTGTTGGCTAAACCCGCACCAGCCGTAAAACGGCCCAAATCGTCAAAACCTAAACATGCCCAACGCAAACCCGGGGGTTCAAACCGCGACCGACGCCCCCCCCGTCGTCACACATCAAGTCCCAAACAGGGATAGCCATGGCAACACTCTTCGACCAAATACCGACACGCAAGGCATTATGTAAAATTGCTGGCGACTTTCATTTGCGTGGCTGGATGGCCGGCACTGCAGGAAATTTGAGTGCTCGCTCTAGTAACAATGCCGATTGCTTCTGGATCACCGCCAGCGGCTTACCCAAAGGCCAACTTGAAATAAGCGATTTCATCTCGATTAATATTGAAAATTGTGAGATATCACATCGTTTTCACGACAATCATAAGCCCTCCGCGGAAACCAGTATCCATCAGATCATCTATCAGCTGTTACCGGATACGAAAGCCTGCTTCCACGTCCACAGCGTGGACTCCTGTCTGACTGCCAACCGCTTTGACGCAAATCAAACCGCGATCCCCCTACCCGCTATCGAGATGATAAAAGGCTTGGACATCTGGGAAGAAGAACCCAAGGTGGACCTGCCATTGTTTGACAATTTTCTGGATGTACCTGAAATCGCCGAGCAAATTCGACGACGCTTCGACTCAAATCCACCAGAGCTGCCTGCGCTGATGATTCGCAATCACGGCATCACCGTATGGGGTACCTCAATTCAGCAGGCCTACAACCGTCTCGAGATTCTTGAATTCATCATGAGTTATCTGGCCCGCCAGACCTAGCAGCTATCTAAAGTAAGATATTAGACGGACTTTTCCCCGGCACTGGGAGCAATCTGTGGCACACCAAGACGAGTCAAAATTTTATCCATCAAACACCAGTTGGTCAGTCCACTCTGAAACAGGTTGGCGCCAACAAATACTGTAAACCACAGCCAGTTGGCAGAATGAAACAGCGGGCTTGCTTCCACACCCAATGCCAATGAAAACAAAATGAACGTACCAGCCATGGTGCGTGTAATGCGCGTAATGTTCATATCGAACCTCTTTGATTTATAGAAGTAAATACCAATATTGCGACCTGTCCATGTCTATGTTACAAGTGAATTCTATCTCTATAAATAATGGCGCCATAACTTGATGAATACCGAGCTTGTCATACGTCTGACAGCGTTTGTGGCGGTTTTTCTCATCATCGCTTTCTGGGAAACCAAGCTCCCACGACGGCCACTTAAACTGGATAAGACTAAACGCTGGCTCAATAACTTGAGCTTGGTGCTAATTGACACCATTATTCTACGCCTTGTTTTTCCCACCGCGGCCGTAGGCTTGGCAGTACAAGCCAACGAGCTTGGCTGGGGACTTCTAAATCAGCTTTCATTTGGCTTTGCTACCTCAGTCATCATCAGCGTCATTGCACTTGATTTAATCATCTACCTGCAACACGTGTTGTTTCACTCTGTTCCGCTGCTATGGCGCCTGCATCTGGTTCACCATGCCGACCTGGATTTCGATCTCACCACCGCACTGCGCTTTCACCCTATTGAAATTCTACTTTCCATGTTGATCAAGTTTGCTGCCATCATGGTGCTAGGTCCCCCCGTTGTTGCAGTAATTATTTTCGAAGTGCTGCTTAATGCCAGCGCCATGTTCAATCACGGTAACCTGCATCTGCCCAAATGGCTGGACGCTTCACTACGACTATTGATCGTTACGCCGGACATGCATCGCGTGCATCACTCCGTTATCAAGCGTGAGACCAACAGCAATTACGGTTTTAGCCTCTCCATCTGGGACCGCCTCTTCGGTACTTATCGAGCACAACCTCAGTATGGTCATGACGGCATGACCATCGGACTAAACCAGTTGCGTGATCCAAAAAAACAGAGCCTGCGTTGGCTGTTGCTATTGCCCTTTGTCAGCAAGGTTGGTGAATATCCGATTAATCGTGACAGCGGGGTTTGATGACAATGAGTCGCAATCATTCATTACATCTCAATATCCTTATGAAAAATAATGTATGGCACTACCCTTGACATGCACTTGATGCGCATGGCATAACTTTTCGACCGAACGATTGTGAAGGGTGGGGGTTTAGCTCGATAAGCAATATGTTTTGGCATTTTGGTGAGGCGCTGTTGGAGGGGAACATATAGCAGCCTCTCACTTATGAAACAGCAGTGTTGCTGTTTTTTTCATCACATATAATGAGGGGAGAAGCTCATGAAAGCACGTTGGTTTAGTATTCCTGCAGCTGCAGTATTGATGTTGGGCGTAGGTCAAGCAAATGCAGATGCGCTTGATCTAGCCAAGAAGAGTGGTTGCCTGGCTTGCCATAGCATTGAAAAGAAAGTTGTTGGCCCAGCATGGAAAGATGTCGCTGCCAAATACAAAGGTGATGGCGCTGCCAAAGCTACCCTAGTCGAAAAAGTCAAAAAAGGCGGCAAGGGTAACTGGACATCCGTCACTGGTGGCGTACCCATGCCTCCATACTCACCACGTGTTGCTGACGCAGACATTGATACACTGGTCGATTTCATCCTGACCCTGTAATTTCAATATCGCGCACGAAATCAAGCCAGCCTCAGGGCTGGCTTTTTTTTGCCTATCAAACAAGGGCTGGTGTTAAAATCCCGATTTAGTAAACACGATGAACATTTGCCACTAACCGGCATCTCAGATGCCGGGCAAACGAGGATAACCGTTGACACCACAACAACAAGTACCTGTTGTCATGACACTGTCGGGAAATGATCCCACCGGCGGCGCAGGCATTCAGGCCGACATTGAAGCGCTGGCAAGCATGGGATGTCATGCCGCACCGGTGATCACCGCGTTGACAATCCAGGACACCGGTGGCGTCTACCGCTTCGATCCAGTCGAGCCGACCGTGATCATCGAACAGGCCCGTGCAGTACTGGAAGACATGCCCGTCGCCGCAATTAAAATCGGCATGGTCGGCAGTATGGAAAACGTGGAAAGCATACATAGCATTCTAGTCGACTATCCCCAAATTCCTGTGGTACTCGATCCAGTGCTGGCCGGTGGCGGCGGCGGCAGCCTGGCCGACGCCGATGTCATCGACGCCATCATCAGCATGCTGATTCCGCAAACCACCGTGCTCACACCCAACAGCAACGAAGCCCGCCTGCTGGCCGCCGAGGCAGACAGCCTCGATGCCTGTGCCCAGGAATTGCTCGACATGGGCGCCGAGTTTGTCCTCATCACTGGCACCCATGAAAACACCCCAACGGTGGAAAACCGCCTCTACGCTGAACACCGCTGCCTAGAAACCTTTACCTGGGAACGCCTGCCCAACAGCTATCATGGCTCAGGCTGCACTCTGGCCTCGACCATTGCCGGCCTGCTTGGCCAAGGGCTAGAGCCATTCACCGCCGCTCATGAAGCGCAGGAATACACCTGGGAAACCCTTAAGCACGGTTATCGCATCGGCATGGGCCAATACCTGCCCAACCGGTTATTCTGGGCTCGGGGTGAAGACGAGGCCAATAGCTAATGGCGCAACTCAGCGGTCTATACGCCATTACTGATTCACAACTGCTGCCTAGCAACAAACTAAGCCAGGGTGTGAGCGCAGCTATTGCCGGCGGCGCACGCGTGATTCAGTATCGTGATAAAAGTAAGGATCCAGCTCGCCGACGGCATGAAGCCACACAGCTGTTGCGGCTGTGCCGCCAACACGGCGTTACATTTATTATTAATGATGATGTCACGCTGGCGGCCGAGATCGGCGCCGACGGCGTACACCTCGGCCGTAACGATGGCGACATCGAATCCACACGCCGGCAGCTGCCCGACGGTATCATCGGCGTCTCCTGCTACAATGATTGGCAACGGGCTCAGGCGGCTCAAGATGCCGGTGCCGATTACATTGCCTTTGGCGCCTTCTATCCCTCGACCACCAAACCAGATGCCCTTGCTGCAGATAAATCATTGCTAACGCGCGCGCGCCAGGAACTCCGTATTCCCGTGGTCGCTATCGGCGGCATCACGACCGACAATGGCGCCCCCCTGATCGAGGCGGGCACCGATATGCTAGCCGTAGTGCAAGGGGTGTTTGGCCAACCTGACATCCGCCAAGCAGCACAACAATACGCCCAACTTTTTAACTAACCGATTTAAACACTGAAGGACGCAACATGACCCGTTCGCATGATCTATTCCAGGCTGCACAGACCCACATCCCCGGCGGTGTAAACTCACCCGTGCGCGCCTTCCGCGGTGTCGGCGGCGACCCCATCTTTTTCAACAAAGGTGAAGGCGCCTACCTGTGGGACGAAGACGGCAATAAATACATCGATTACGTTGCCTCGTGGGGCCCAGCCATTCTTGGCCATGCCCATCCCAAGGTGCTGGCAGCCGTGGCCGAGACCATCAAAAACGGCCTCAGCTTTGGTGCCCCAACTGAACTGGAAACCCGCATGGCCGATCGTGTTTGCGAAATCATGCCCTCGATTGAAATGATCCGCATGGTCAGCTCCGGCACCGAAGCCACCATGAGCGCCATCCGCCTGGCGCGCGGTTTTACCGGCCGCGACAAGATCGTCAAATTCGAAGGCTGCTACCACGGCCATGCCGACTCATTACTGGTAAAGGCTGGCTCCGGCGCCCTGACCCTGGGCGTGCCCACCTCACCCGGCGTGCCGGTGGCCCTGGCCGAACACACCATCACCCTCAATTTCAACGATCTGGACCAGGTGCGCGAGACCTTCGCCCACGTCGGCGGCCAAATCGCCTGCATCATCGTCGAGCCGGTAGCCGGCAACATGAACTGCGTGCCGCCCAAGCCCGGTTTCCTCGAAGGGTTGCGTGAAATCTGTGACGAATACGAATCAGTGCTGATCTTCGACGAAGTAATGACCGGCTTCCGCGTCGCCCTCGGCGGTGCCCAGGCCCACTACGGCATCAAACCCGACCTGACCACGCTGGGCAAGGTCATCGGTGGCGGTATGCCGGTTGGCGCCTTTGGCGGCAAACGCGAAATCATGGAACAGATCGCCCCGCTCGGCCCGGTTTATCAGGCCGGAACACTGTCCGGAAATCCTGTCGCCATGGCTGCTGGCCTGGCCAATCTGGAAGAAATCTCCAAACCCGGCTTTTATGAAAACCTGGCCAACTTGACCGAAATGTTGGCACAGGGGCTTGTCACCCGCGCCCAAGCCTTTGACATTCCTTTGGCTGAAAATCACGTCGGCGCCATGTTCGGCTTCTTCTTCTCCCCCGAAGCAAAGGTCGAAAACTTCTACCAGGTCACCCAATGCGATATCGAACGCTTTAAGCTGTTCTACCACGGCATGCTCAATGAAGGCATCTACCTGGCTCCGTCAGCCTACGAGGCCGGCTTTGTCTCCGCCGCCCATACTGACCGCGACATTAAGCAAACTTTAGTGGCCGCAGAAAAAGTCTTCTCAAGCATGTAAACGGAGTGGGTCATGGAATACCGACAACTTGGCCGCACTGACATCCAAGTCAGTGCGCTTTGCCTAGGCACTATGACCTTTGGCGAGCAGAACACTGAAAGTGATGCACACCAGCAGCTCGACATGGCCCTGAATGCGGGCATCAATTTCATCGATACGGCCGAGATGTACCCGGTGCCGCCCAAGGGCGAGACCCAGGGGCTGACCGAGGTCTACATCGGCAGCTGGCTCAAGTCACGCGGTCATCGCGACAAGGTAGTTCTGGCCACCAAGGTCTCGGGGCCTTCGGCTGCCTTCACCTATTTGCGTGGCGGCAAGCTGGGTTTCGATCGCAACAATATCGAGGCCGCGCTAGATGCCAGCCTCAAGCGACTGCAGACCGATTATGTCGATCTTTATCAACTGCACTGGCCCGAGCGAACCACCAATTTCTTCGGCCAATTGGGTTATCAGCACCTCGCCGATGAACAGTTCAGCGCCTTTGAAGAGGTGTTGGCCGTGCTGGGCGAACAGGTGCAGGCGGGCAAAATCCGTCACATCGGTCTTTCCAACGAGACGGCCTGGGGCACCATGCGCTTTTTGCAACTGGCAGAGCGGCTGAATTTGCCACGGGTGGTCAGCATCCAGAACCCCTACTCGCTGTTGAATCGCAGTTTCGAGGTCGGCCTGGCCGAGATTTCGCACAGGGAAGACGTGGGCCTGCTGGCCTATTCACCCCTGGCCTTCGGCGTATTGAGTGGCAAATATCTGGATGGCCCTTGGCCCGCTAATGGGCGCTTGAGCCTGTTCGACCGTTTCCAGCGCTACACCGGTGAGCAGGGCGTCGCCGCCACCCGCGCTTATGTCGCGCTGGCCCGTGATCACGGCCTGGAGCCGGCCCAGATGGCGCTGGCCTATGTCACCAGCCGCCCGTTTTTGACCAGCAATATCATCGGCGCCACCACTTTGGCGCAGCTGCAACAGAACATTGCTAGCGCGAACCTGACTCTACCTAGTGAAGTACTTGATGCCATTGAGAAAATCCACCAACAGTACACCTATCCATGTCCCTAACGTTGTCGAAAACACCCTTGATCCTGGCTCTTGCAGGGCTGGGCATTTGCAGCGGTCTGCAGGCGGGTGTCAGTGTCGAGCCCACAACGGTCGCGGTCGGCAAGGCCAGCCAGGTAACACTGACATTTGACCAGCCCGAGGCGGTCAGTTCAGTCAGTATTCAGCCCGGCAGTCCCTATCTAAAACAAACGCTCAGCCTGAGTGGCTCAAACCAAAACGGCTATCAGATTATCCGCCGCCATAATGGTCTGTATGTGCGGGATGCCGACAATCGTATGGTCGCCTACTTCGCCAACGAACGTGGCAGCGCCGCCAGCGGCCACTACCATTTTGCCGCTGCTGGTGATGCCGGCATTCAGATCTTCAAGGAGCATGACTGGGCGCGAAAAAGCCCCAGCGCCACATTCCAAACCAGCGACGCGGCGTTGGATATTGCCAGCGCGGACGGCCTGGCCTTTGTCGCCAGTGGCAACGGCGGCCTAACCGTACTAGATGTGGAAAACCCAGAGCAGCCTTTATGGTTAGGTAGCCATCAAAAATTAGGGTATTCAATAAAATTATACGTTGATGGCCGCCGTGTCGCGGTTTTGAATGATGCAGGGGTTGTCTATTTAATCGATGCCAGCAACCCGGTGGAACCCACCACCATCAGCAGTTTCCGCAGCGATGCCGCCATTCTGGACATTGCCCTGCATAATAACCAGCTGTTTGCCCTCACTCAAAACCAGATCCAGGTCATCGATTTCAGCCCCGAAACACCCCAGCTCAGCAACGAGGGACTGGACTTCGGCCAGGGCGTCAACCTGGGTGGTGAGCGGCGTGTGTTTATCGACAACGACATCGCCTACGTGGCCGATTGGTTTTCCGGCATTCACATCTATGACCTGAGCCGACCACGCCAGCCGCAGCTGCTGTCCAGCTTCCACACCCCCGGCTCACCCAAGGGCATTGTGGTGCGTGACGGTGTCGCCTTTGTCGCCGATGACGACCACGGCCTGCAGATTGTCGATGTCAGCGATCCGATAAATCCTAAGCAGGTCTCGAACCTGCTGACCCAGGGCTTGGCCTACACGCCGCGCTTGGTAGGTGACCTGCTTTATCTCGCTAGTCATCGCGGCGGTTTTCAAATCATCGACGTCAGTGATGTGACCGACCCGAAACTGGTGAGCGAATTTGATACCGACGGCAAGGCCTGGTCGATGGAGGTGCATGACAACATCGCCTATGTTGCCGACGATGACAGCGGCCTGCTGATGTTTGATGTCAGCGACCCGGCCAAACCTGGTTTGATAGGCCAACACTTTACCGGCGGGGCTGCCGAAGAGGTGACCGTTCGCGGCAACATCGTCTTTGTCGCTTTTTTTGATGACGGCCTGCAGATTCTCGACATTGGCGACCCACGCCAGCCGAAGCTGATCAGCCGTCTAAATCTGCCCGGCAATGCCCGCGGCCTCGATCTGATCGATAACCGGCTCTATGTCGCCGGCTGGTTGGCCGGTGTACACGTGGTGGATGTTAGTGATCTCAAACAACCCAAACTGCTCGGCAGCCACGACACCCGCGGTGCCACCTGGGGCTTAAAGGTAGTGAATGAGCTTTTGTATGCCATGGATTGGTGGGGCGGCGTCAGCGTCATCGATATCAGCGACCCGGCCCGGCCACAGGCGGTGGGGGGGTATCATAATCGCGGCCATGTGCATGACATCAAAGCCCAGGATAACTACACCTTTGTCGCCCATGGCAGCAACGGCCTGCAAGTGTTCGACATCAAAAACCCGCTCAACCCGACCTGGACAACCGGCGTCAGTTTTCCCGGTCAGGCCAGACAGTTAGTGCTAAACGGTAAGCGTGCCTATGTCGCCGCCGGTGATGGCGGCCTGGCCAAGGTCGATATCAGCAATCCCTTTCAGCTGCGCTGGTTGGGCAGCGTTAATACCCGCGGCGAAGTGAGTCATGTCGCTGCGGATGAGTACTACATCTTTCTCAACGACAGCCGCGAAGGGCTGATCGCCCTGAACAAGCAAGCAGATCAAACACCTAGACTGGCCCGGCTTGATGTTCAGGTCAACGACATGTGGCTGTATGACGGCTTGTTGTACCTTGCCACGGTGCAGGGTGTCGAAGTCGTGCGCATTGGTCAGTCACAACAATTTGAACTCGTCAGTCGATTTAACATTGACGGCGGCGCACAACAAATCAACGGCGATAGCCGCCTGATCTACGTCGGTTCGGGCAATACCCTGTTAAGCCTAAGGCGCAAACTGCTACCGGAGCTACTCAACCAGATCGAGATTGACGGCCACATAACTGATATTGAGCTCAGCGACACCGGCCTGCTGGTCAGTACCAACAAAATGCTATTCAGCATCGACAATCGCAATGTTAGCCAGCCCGGTATTGCCACCCGCTACCCCCTGCTTGCAGAAAGCACCCGCCTTACCCATCACCAAGGTGTGGTTTATATCAGCGGTGAAGAAACCATCACCGCCCTCAGGCCAATGCCTATGTTGCAACAACAGACCCAGGGCTTAGCCGAAATCGAGTTCACCTTGCCTGATAACCTGGCTATTGGCAGCTATGATCTCAACGTCCGTTATAATGACGGTTCGGAATCGTTGCTGCACAATGCCATCCGGGTTGAGATGCCGAAATTCTCCAAACCCAAGATGAGCATGGAAGACTTCAAGAAATTGTTACAACAGCAACAAAATAACAGCGAGCTGTTCACTAAGCCGCCCGCCTTAGAGTAAACAGTCATGCGTAGTCAGTAGGAAGAAGTACATGCTTTTAAAGAGATTTATTACACCATTCAGCCTGTCGACCATACTTCTCTGCTCGACCCCCACCCTGCTTTCTGCCGCACCCAGGGATGTTAGTCATTCCACCAATGCCGAACTGAGACTTGAATATCTCAACAAATTACTCGACTCACGCAGTGGCCAACGGCTGGCCCAACACAAAGACGGCAAGACCAAGGGCAAGGTTCATGACATGCTGGACCAGGCCCGCGCCGCCATTGATGCTGGCAACGAAGACAAGGCCGCAAAAATCACAAAACGTGCGCTGAAAACATTCATGACGGCCGTGCGTGAATTGCCCGAAGACCCTGAAGAGGTCGAACGCGCCAAAAAACGATACAAAGAGCTGCGCCGCGGCCTGGAAAAATTTACTTTTGCCCAAGAAAACAACAAAGAGCGCTTTGCTGCTGATGAAAATAGTGCCAAAGAATATAACCAGAAACAGGTCACTAAATTACTTGGCCTAGCCGATAAAGATGCCGCGGCAGGTAAATACGACAAAGCTGTGGTGCGTTTAACTGAAGCTCAGTCGATTGTAACGAGCTCATTGCAGGGCATGCTCAACAACAAGCAGCTGGTGATAGAGCTTGATCTCAGCACGCCAGAAAAAGAATATTATTACGAACTGCGCCGTTATCAAGGCTATGAAGACCTGATCGCTGTTGCGATCGACGTTAAAAAACCAAGCGAAATGGCGTCTGAAACAATGCTCAAACTGGGTGACAAGGCAAAATGGATGTCAGATCAGGCACGCACCAAAGCAATGCAAGGTGATTACCCGGTGGCCATTCGCATGATAATGGATGCCACGAATGTAGTTAAACAAGCACTTAGATTGGCAGGTGTCACCATGTAGCACAGCCATAGTGCTGTAAACAATTCCACCCCTGAAACAAGACTTCACCTGTAAACATAGTTAGAATCGTTAGAAGGATTCAGGGAAACAAGAAACAATCATAAAGGGAAGCATGATTCGGTATATTGGCATTTTGCTGATCGTTCTATTTGGGATGGTCTCGCCGCTTCGTGCGGCAGATAGCTCTGCCAATCTGCTGATTCTATTTCCCAACCTTAATGCCGCCTATGACCGGGTCTTCAATGAAATTGTCGATGGCATTAAATCCCACGACGACGTCACTGCCCACATCTTCTCTCTGACATCATCAAGCACGGTGGCTGAAATTCAGGCACAAATCGAAGCCGAGAAAATAGACGCCCTTATTGCCCTGGGACAGTCCAGCTACGACATTGGAGTAATGTTCCATGACCAACTGCCTGTCATTCATGGCGGCATGGTCATACAGCCTGACAAACATAGCGGAAATAGTGGAATAAGTCTGGCTGGTTCACCAGCGAAGTTTTTTACCCAGCTAAAGAAGATTGCCCCGCCTGTTAAGCGTGTCTTCACTGTCTATAGCGAAGAAAACAGCGCCTGGCTGATTCGCCTGGCCGAACAGGAAGCCAAAAAAGTTAACGTAGAATTAAAGGCTTTTGCCGCCACCAATATTCGTGAGGCTGTGAATTTGTTTCGCGACATTCTTCAAGTGGCGGATGGTTCTTCAGATGCCATTTGGCTGGTAATAGACAAGGTATTGCCTAATCAAACTGTTTTACCTATCGCACTTGAAGCCGCCTGGAAAAAAAATCTGGTGTTGTTCTCAAGCAACCCGGCACACACCAAACGCGGTGCGTTGTTTTCACTTTTCCCCGATCACAAAAATATGGGCTATAACCTGGCAGAGCTGAGCCTTAAGCAGCTTGACTCTCCGCAGCCAATAGTTCTGCCTTTATCCAGCTTGAAAATTTCGGTGAACGAACGAACGGCGTCTCATCTGGGCCTGCGTTATTCAAACAACCAGCGTGACTTATTCGACATTATTTATCCGCTGAGATAATACGAAGAAATAATACGCGAATGGCAGAACAACAACAAATTCGAGCTAAAAGCTTTCGCGGCCAACTCACCACTATCTTCACGCTCGGCATCTTGGCGCTCGGACTTGCCGGTGCCTTGTCATCTGCTTGGGTGACCAAGGTTCGTATCGAAGACCAATTATTTGAAAACGGTCTTCAGGTGACCGAATCGCTTGCCAAACAATCAGTGTTGGCATTGATCTACGATAGTGCCGACAATGCTGAAGATGCGGCCGTCGCCGCTATGGGTTTTCCCTCCATCGAACAAATCGCCATCCTGAACATTGAAGGCAATGCCCTGCTGAACAAGGGTGATGCATTTAGGAAGCGCGATGTCTCTAGTGTAGGAGATGTGGCCTCATTGTTGGAAGAAACGCTTGATCACTGGCTGTTTGCTGCGCCGGTATTTCTGCTCGGCCAAGGCCAGGTGAGCCCGGATGAACAAACCCTGTTGCTTCAGACTGAACAACAGCAAGAGCTGCTCGGTTACGTTATGGTCAAAAAGAGCAAAGAGAAAATCGGCCAGATATTCACCGCCACTTTGGCTAATAATCTCGGCATCGGTTTGCTATTCGCCTTGTTATTGCTCGCTTTCATTCATCTCAATTTCAACCGGCTGGTGACCCCGCTGGATAAACTTGCCGCCGTGATGGGCCGCGCTGAAGAAGGTGATACCACGGCCTATGCCAGTCTCGATGGTCCGCGTGAGGTGATTGATATCGCACGTGCCTATAACAAGATGATTGAAGCGCTGGCCCAGCACCAGGGACAGTTAAAACGCCACAATGAGATCCTCGAATATGAGGTTGAAGAGCGCACCCACGATCTGGTCTATGCCCGCGACATGGCGATACAAGCCAATCGTAACAAGTCCCATTTCCTTTCCAATGTAAGTCACGAGCTACGTACACCCCTTCAGTCGATCCTCGGTTACAGCGATCTGATCCTGGAAACGCTGCCTGAGGAGCTGGACGAGATTCGCCACGACATCGACACCATCGTCCAAAATGCGGAAAACCTTTTGCATATGATCAACTCGGTGCTGGACATGTCAAAGATCGAGGCCGGCCGCATTGAAATCAAGAAACGCGAAACCGATCTGCAGCAAGTGCTTGATAACGTGATTGAAACCATCAAACCTTTAATGACACCCAACCAGAATCAGCTTGAGTTTTCACAGCAGCTGAGCAACCCTGTGATCAACGTTGACGGTGACAAATTACGCCAAGTTATCCTAAATTTGCTTAGCAATGCCTCCAAGTTCACACATAATGGCACCATCTGGTTCAGCGTTAACCAAACACCGAACACGCTTCACTTAACAATTCGAGACAACGGCATCGGCATGAGCCAAGATCAAGTTGATCACATTTTCGAACCGTTTTTTCAAATCGATGCAAGCCATACGCGACGTTATCAAGGAACAGGCCTGGGGCTGGCAATTACAAATCAGTTCTGTCAGCTAATGGGCGGCGACATCAGCGTAAAAAGTACATTAAATCAAGGATCTACTTTTAACATTCAGGTGCCTTATGACTAAAGATTATGCCACCCGCGCCGATCTTGTTAGCACAATAAAGCTAGCACCTGTAGGGTAGTGCTGCCTGGTCTACTCTCTTAAGGATGGAGGAAGCAGTTTTGGGAAGTAGTCAACACATTCTGATCGTCACGCTTGATGAAGCGCAAGGTGTTGCAATTCAAGAAGTACTACAAGCGTCCGGGTTTTCGAATCTGACACTTGCCGACAGCAGCCAGGCAGCCATCAATCTACTCACTGACCAGCAAGTCGATGCCATTATCAGTGCGGTCGAATTGCAGCCTGTTGATGGCTGGCGCTTTGCCCGAATTATCCGTTCCGGCGCCCTGGCGGTAACATCGAGCATTCCCATTGTCATGCTATCAGATGGCTACAGTGAACGTATCGCTCAGGCAACCTCCAAAGCATTTCAAGTCAACCGCTTTATACCCTATGAAAAGTTTCATACCCTGCCCTCCATCCTGTCGGATCTGTTCAGCCTCGAAAAACCCGGCATACCCAAATCACGCCTGTTAGTAGTAGAGGACTATCCCGACACAGTGGAACTGGTCAAACGGGTGCTATCTGTCCGATTTGAAATTGACGTCGCCACCACCGGCAAAATGGGACTGGATGCCTGGAAGGAAAAAAGACATGACTTGGTCTTGCTCGACGTCATGCTGCCGGAGATGGCAGGCGATGATGTATTGAAAGAGATATTGAAAGAGTCACCCACCCAGTCTGTTGTCATGATGACAGCACAATCTACTCCGGAACGTGCGGCCGAATTGATTATCGACGGTGCGGTTGATTACATATCCAAACCCTTTCGCGCCGACCAGCTACGTCAGGTATGTGAGATTGCGGTACAGCGCGAAGACTTTATGGTGAGTAATCAGGAATTTGCCCTGCATGAAGAAGCCCTGCATCATGAAAAAGAGCTGGCTCAGATCACCCTACAATCTATTGCCGACGGCGTATTGCGCACCAATGCCAAAGGAAAAATTGAATACATGAATCCTGTTGCCGAACAGGTGACAGGCTGGCGTTTTGATCAAGCCATCAATGAGCCCTTCAGCAAAATCCTGCGTTGTTTCAACGAGGATGGCCAAGAATCCGATAGCCCTGTCGATGTCTGTTTAAGTAATCAGGCCACCGTGTATGGCTCGCCGGACCAGACCTTTTCAAATCGCGATGGCACCAGGCTTGTACTCGACCATGTCACTTCACCGCTAAAAAATCGCTATAACGACATCATTGGCAGCGTCATGATTTTTCGTGATATCACCGAGGAACATGCCCTAGCGCAACAGCTCGATTATCAAGCCAAACATGATGCCCTTACCGGTCTGACTAATCGTGCAGCGTTTGAAGAAAATCTCGAAACACTGATCGAAGAACTGCAAAAAAGCCACAATGTCCATGCACTTTGTTATATCGATCTGGATCAATTCAAGGTGGTCAACGACACGTGTGGGCATATCGCCGGGGATCAGTTACTACAAAAAATATCAACGATCGTTTTCAACAAAATTCGCAAGAATAAAGATATTCTGGCTCGTTTTGGTGGGGATGAATTTGTACTGCTTCTTTCCGACTGTCAAGTTGCTCAGGCGACACGGATAGCTGAAGAAATCTGCAAAGAGATACAGGAATTCCGCTTTGTCTATGACGACAAAACTTTCGTTATCGGCGCCAGTATCGGTGTTGTCTCACTCACATCAGAAATAGCCAATGCCAACGATGCCTTAAGAATGGCCGATAACGCCTGCTATGTTGCCAAGGAAAAAGGTCGAAACCGAATCCACCATTATCATATCGATGACCAGGAACTGGTACGCCGTAGCGGCGAGATGCACGTTGTTTCCAAAATCAATCATGCCCTCGAAAATGATGGCTTTACCCTGTTCTATCAGGAAATAAAATCGCTGAAAGACGCTAAATGTAAAAAGAAACACATTGAAATCCTGATTCGAATGAAAGACGAAGATAACAACTTGATCACCCCTGGCTTCTTTCTTCCTGCTGCCGAACGCTATAGCATTGCAGCAAAAATAGACCGCTGGGTGCTCAGCTCATTAATGGAATGGCTGTCCATGAATAAGAAATGTCTGGATATGATTAAAATGTGTTCAGTAAATCTATCCGGCTTATCATTCTGTGATGAAAGCTTTCCAGACTTTGTCAAAAGTGAAATAGAATCACGCAACATACCTGCCGAGAAAATCTGCTTTGAGATTACTGAAACTGCCGCCATCAGCAACCTGCAGGATGCCGCAGATTTCATCAGCACCATGAGAAGTTTTGGTTGTTCGTTTGCCCTGGATGACTTCGGTAGTGGGATGTCCTCCTATGCCTATCTCAAGGCATTACCGGTGGACTATCTCAAGATCGACGGCATGTTCGTCAAAGATATTCTAATCGACCCAATCGATAAGGCCATGGTTAAATCCATCAATGAAATTGGTCACGTCTTCGGATTAAAAACCATCGCTGAGTTTGTAGAAAAAGACGAAATTATAGATGAACTATATAAACTCGGCGTCGATTATGCGCAAGGTTATGCGATAAACAAGCCGTCACCTATCAGTACACTTGGTGAACTTACAAAGTAACTTAACTGTACTTACATCCATTCCCTGTGTTTGGCAGGGCAACAAATTTTTAGATTACGGTTCTCAACTTTATTTTTCTGGCACAGGACGTTCCGGTTTGCCTTCATAGGCGATATCGTCGCAACGTAATGGCAAAAACGAGCTTGATACTCTCTCGTATGAGTCCGCATAACATGCTGTTACTCCACTTGAAACGAGTGTAGAACAAATTCGGTACGACTCTTCCGCAGTGAAGCCTTGATCTGACATAAAGGCGGATACATATCCACTGAAGTTCATGTTCTCATTATATTTTTGACAGAGATATTGTTCGATTTTATAGGCAAGATTTAAATGTTCACCAATCGGGAATCCAAGTTTTTCAGCCACCTGTTCCAAAGCATCAATACGCTCATCACCCTTTGCTATAGGTCTGGCATAACCTGTTATCACTGGTTTCGTCCCTAACTTTTGACTTGCAGATTTCACGATCTCTTCAACTGAAAGTCCTTGTTTGAAATTTTTTAATGCTAACTGGATAAAGCTCATCCCATCAATAAGCGTTCGGGCTCCGTAGGCATGTGAATCCATCGCAAGATTTCCTGCACTGGTTGCAGCAACGACTGATGCTTGGGTTTCACCATTCAATGCACCAATCTGATTGCACCATATGCGTGAATCGGGATAACTTAAACATATATATATACTCTCTAGCCAGTCGGCGATTCGTCTATCTGGAAAATGACCCGTCGCATTCAACACCATAACTTGCATATAAGAAGCTTTACCTACTAGGTCTTCCATCATAGAATACCCATGATTGAATACACCCTGACCTATCTTCCAGCCACCTTTTTTGCTAAAAATTTTACCGTGGCGTTCATCCCAAAAAGTAGTGTCATTTATCCGTTTCAATAATGTAATCCTCATCAGAAATGAAAGGCATAGCGGTGAGTGGTTTGTTGGCCAGTTCTGCACCATGCACCAACAAACCGGGAGCACTTATAATCTGATAAATACCTGCTGCCGCCCGTGGCTGAAAACCAAGATCGGTCAACGCGGCCGCTACTACTCCAGTGGCCAACCATCCCATTCCTTTTTCAACTAGGCAGTTGGAGAATGCCGCTCCCCATTGCAGACCCTTTCCCGCAGCGGGCAAAGTTATCAGCTGATTAGCAATGTCTTTACTCAGCAAATCGATACCGTTGTAAATACTGCCAAAGCCGGGGGCAATATCCCAATCACCTTCTTCTGGGCACTTCTGTTCGCGCAGCAACTGGGACAGAACATCATCAGGCGCATGGCACACTTGTTTACGGATAAAGCGCATAGCCGCTTCTAGACTACCGGCCGCATTTCGCTTGCCACTTAAGGTAGTCAGTGCAATAGGTAGAATTAGTGCTGGATCAGTTTTTCCTACACCTGCATTCATAGCCGCTCGAGTAGCCGGGTGGCGCGGTCCAGGATTGATGAAGCCGATCATTAATGCTTCCAACATTTTTGCCTGATCAGCGTTCGGTATCTCACCCCGAAATAAAAGATAGAGCACATCAACAAAACTTCGCTTTTGCATCAGCTCAACCAGATCGTAGCCATGGCATAGACTCCTGGCTGCGATATAGGCGTTCTCTTCCGATGGCACTTCCTGCCATATTCGTGTCGCTGTGCGATCTACATAAACATCGTCGCGTTTATGTACCTGGGCCGAAGGTTTCTTTGTATTCATAGTTATTTCAGTTGATATTGAGCATCGGCAGGAGATTAGAACGACAAGTCATCCTTATTTTCAAATATTAATACAAAAGAGATAACACTATTTAACGCCTGAATAAGCGTTAACCTCAGGCTACCAAGCCATTAGCGCTGCAGATAACGCACTTCGAAATAGGCGCTGCGCCCTTCCAGGGGATAATCATCAGGAATGGAGCCATCACTGGGTTCACGAGGGTCTTCATCAAAGGCATTTTTCACACTCAGTGAAAAATCCCAAGAATAGGATTGAGGTTGAAAACGTAAGGCTAGATCAGTGGTAGTGTAATCATCAATCGCTGAACGGGTATCTGTCGGTGCGCGATCACGGCCTGAAACCCAATTACTTTGTCCATACAATGACCACGCCTGACTGAACCGCCAGTTAGCGGCAATAAACATTTGGCGCCGAGGGGCATTTGCCACAATCGCACCACTATTGCCATCCTTTGCATCCTGAAATGCGAAATTGCCTTTCAGTTGCCATGCATCACTGGCACGCCAAACTGCTTCAAATTCGAGCCCTTGGCCATCCTGCTCGCTTATATTTTGTGCTGTTCCATTAACATATTCAATTAGGTCATCAGCCTGATAGGCATACAAACTCAGCACGGTTTCCAGATTGTAAGCTGGGCGATAATCGAATACCAATTCGACAATGTCTATGCTTTCAGGCTTGAGGTTTGTGTTACCAATGTTGATCGGATTATTTTCAGAAAACAATTCCAATAAGCTCGGTGCACGAAAAGCCCGGCCATAGAGTAGTTTGGTTGTCAAGTTGTAATCGGTTGCCCACACCAAAGCCAAGCGGGGGTTGGTGGTATCACCAAAATCATTATAGTGATCATAGCGTATCCCAGCGGTCAACTCCCAGTCGCGCCCCAAGCGCCACTCATCCTGCAGGGATAGGTAACGCACAGTGCGGGAACGTTCTTTGAGGAAGATGTTCGGCGTATCTGTTACATCGGTCAGCGTACCGCCAATAGGACTGACTGTCCCGTCAATGACACCGGGACCGAAATTCTTTGTCTCACGTGTCTCAAGGTCATCGCGATCCCCCCCCACCGCCAAACGCAAGCGATGATCCTGCCAGCCCTCGTAAATTCCAGCAATTTCAAAGGCAAGCTCCGTCTGCTCACCACCAGGGTTTCCATGCAAGCCTTCACTAAAGGTCACAATTCCTGCTGGAGTGCATGCAGGAGGTGAACATAGGTTGCCATCCGATCCAATTGGCACCATCGTACCCGACGGTAGGATCTGGTAAGTGGACTGTTGATCCAGAAACCGATATGCAAGACGTGAATCCAATGCCCAATCTCTGGCAAACTGGTCATCTTGATAGTCAAGCACCAAGCTATACTGATCATTTTCCTGACTACCGACTGGATCCAAAGCCTGGGCTGAACCCGGTCCTACACCTGCATCACTCAAGCTCCAGCTGTTCAACCATACAGACCATTCATTACGTTTGAGTGTTATCGAACTATTGAGCATGGAGTATCTCGACTCCAACGGCCCTGGGGTCAAACTGGCACTGGTACCAAAACCATCTGGTGGAGGTAAATCGAGTAGTGTTTGAAAATCAGAGTTAACTATACGGTCGCGATCTCCATCAGAAGTGCTGTACTCTAGGCTGATACCCACATCCCAACCACCATGTTCGGATCCATATTGGACCCATCCCTCACGGGTATCGAAGGTTCCAGACCGACCACCTATAACTGCACCATCGAGATCACTGCCATCTTTGGTAATTACATTGATTACTCCGGCAAAGGCATCTGCACCGAATACAGCTGAACCCGGGCCACGTATCACTTCGATACGGGCAATATTTTCCACCGGTAGACGAAATAGCGGCGGTCGTGAGCCAGTTACTAAGTCATTAAAAGGCAGGCCATTGACAAGCAGAAGTACCTGCGGATTCCAGTCAGTGTGAATTCCACGAATCGAGAAAATACTACTGTTACGTATTGATGATTTTGACACATGCAATCCAGGCACCGTCTCAAGCACCTCATCGAGGGTGCGTGCACCCATAATCTTGATATCTTTTGCCGTAATCAAGTTGGCAACAGAAGGAGCTAGGTGAATGGGCTTGGCCGTGCCGGTGGCAATCTCGATGATCTCTTCATCTGCATAAAGCAGCATGATATCTTCATCGGCGGGAGACAGAGATGACTCTGCCTGAATAGCCGACGTATTCAGCGCAAATACAACCGCAATTGCAATTCTCTTTATCTGCATTTATCGCTCAACCAGCACTAGCAGTTGACCCCCACCAATGCGAAATCCTCGCTCAGGATAGCATAAGCCATAATTAATTGAAGTCCCTTATCTTTTTCCCGCTATGCCACTGTATTGTTGTTGCAGAATTTTTACCCTGGCACCCAATGGCGGTATTTCTTCTGGATCTATGTATACATCCAATAGCGTTGGCCCATTTCCATTACACAGCTGATCAATATCAAGCTGAGCCAAATCTTCAGCCGAGCGAATCGTAAAACCCTGCGCGCCCATCCCCCTGGCTACTTTAGCAAAATCTACAGGCGGTATCTCGTAACCAATTTGCTCTGCTCCACTTAAACGTTGGCCATGTTTAATCATACCCAGCGCATTGTCATTCAGAACGACAAAGATCACTGAGAGCTGTTCACTTACCGCAACCGTTAGCTCTTGGCCACTCATTAAATAGCTACCATCGCCAGTGATACAGACAACCGGGTGCTGCCTTTCACCTAGCGCTGTGCCAACGGCAGCACCTATTGCCCAGCCCATTGCACCAAAGTTAAAGCTACAGCGCTGCATGCCAATGTTATCCAGAAATAGGTAGTGGGTAACCCATGAAAATGCATTTCCCGTATCAACAACATAGCGGGTTTGTTTAGGAAACAGACGCGCAAGCTCTCTCATCAAACGCTGGGGTTTTATCGGTGCTTTTTCTGAGCTTACACTTTCAGGTTCAGTCACGCTTACATGTGAGGGTATGTATTCATCCGACTCGTTTATTTGCTCTGAATAAAATGATGAAACCACCTCAAACTTACGGTCTGTATTCAACAAATAGTCTTTATGCAGATTGGCAAAGATTGTGCGCAAATCACCCGCTAAGTGCAGACAAGCCATGGGGGTGCGGGCAAAGTCTTCCGGCGAGGCGGAGATGTGAACCAGCTTGCCGTTCATGAGTTGTTTATTCCAGCCACTCGTCGATATTTCACCCATTGAGGTGCCCACGGCCACTATCATATCGACTTCTTCATCGGCCAGAAGCTTATAGGCGCTGGCGTGCCCGGCAAATCCAAACACACCCCGATAAAGTGAATGATAGGGATTCACCCAGCTCTTACCCGCAGGCGTTGTCACAATCGGGGTATTGGTTAGTTCAGCATAAGCCATAATGATGTCGATGGCATGGCGGCTACCCCTACCGAGAAACAACACCTGCTTCTTCGAACTATTCAACGCGCTTTCCAACACCTGGTAAGACTCATCATCCATTGAGCGTGGCTGACGGAATAGGTGTGCCACCTGGTAACCACAGCTTGCTCCAGAGACTGGGGCATTAAGGATATCCATGGGGATGCT
>CALZIQ010000008.1 GCA_945787735.1 uncultured Chromatiaceae bacterium
GTGCTCATCCAGTTTGACAACACCGTAAGGCACTTGGTGGCGATGCTCCCGCACACACATGGTGGCGATGTTTTTCTGTTGTTGATGAAAGGCCAACAGGCGAACAAAATCGACCTTGGTGAGTAAGTCACCATTCATCACAAAAAACGGTTCGTCAGGTAGCCTGGATAATAAACTCAGTGCCCCGGCCGTGCCCATGCGCTGTTTTTCTTCAAGATATTCAATTTCCACACCCCAGCGTTCACCCTTGCCAAAATGCTTGCGGATCATATCACCTTTGTAATTGATACAAAGATGGAAACGGTGAAAACCTTGAGAAATGAAACTTTCAATGATGGTCTCCAGAATAGGTTTGCTACCGATTTCCAATAATGGTTTGGGCACGTCATCGGTGAGCGGTCTTAGGCGGGAGCCAAGTCCACCCGCCATTAACACAACAAGATTGTCACGCTGTGGCTCTTCAGGTGGGGTGAGAATCGTCAGACGCTTTACACAGCCCTGGGCATCGAGCAAGGGCAGGTGACGTAGTTCGTGGCGTACCATTGTGCGTTGCCAGGCGCTGGGGTGTTCGTCCACCAGCCCAGTGATGGGGGTGGCGTTCATAAACTCGGCAATTTCATTCTCAAGGCCATTGCCATGCAGAATGGCGCGGCGGATGTCGCCATCGGTCACTGTGCCGAGCAGATGGTCATTTTCGTCTACCACCAATGCTATCTGCATCACCCCTTGGTCAATGACCTGCATCACTTCATGGATACTTGCTGTGGGTGTAACGGCAATTTTTTTCCAATCATCCATATCAATCTTTTCCGCTTACTTCCGAAGAACTAATCATTTACCACCTGCCAAATATATGGCGCAGGCAAGGCAATCAATATGTGAATATGCAATAAAAAGGCCATTTTTGCGGGCCTGGCACAAAACATGAATAATGTTTCGGTGATGATTTCGGATGTGATCAAAAGCGTACTTAAAGGGGTAGACCCCCCCGTGCCCTTGCACGAGCCTAGTTTTATCGGGCGTGAATGGCAATTGGTGAAAGATTGTCTCGATTCCGGTTATGTCTCTTCTGTTGGGCAGTATGTTGACCGCTTCGAACACGAGCTTGCCGCATATTTAGGCGCAGAGCATGTCGTGGCAGTGGTGAATGGAACGGCTGCACTGCATATCAGTCTGCTGCTTGCAGGGGTTATGCCGGGTGATGAGGTTATAGTGCCGACGCTGAGCTTTGTCGCCACGGCCAATGCTGTTAGTTATTGCGGGGCTATTCCCCACTTTTCTGACTCAGAAAGGCATACGCTCGGCATGGATGCGGTAAAATTGGGGCAATATTTTGCCGCAATTTTGCAGCAGGATGGTGATCGATGGCTGAACCGAAATACAGGACGTCGTGTGGCCGCCATCGTGCCCATGCACACCTTCGGGCATCCCGTCGACATGGATGCGCTTAACGAGGTTGCCGGACAATATGGCTTGCCGGTGATCGAGGATGCCGCCGAGTCATTGGGAAGTCGTTATAAAGACCGGATGGCCGGGACCCTCTCTTCACTCGCTGCGATCAGTTTCAATGGCAACAAGACCATCACCACTGGCGGTGGCGGAGCGATTGTGATTCGCGATAAAGCGTTAGCATCAAGAGCTAAGCATTTGACAACGACCGCCAAGATGCCGCATCAGTGGCAGATTAAGCACGACGAGATTGGCTTTAACTATCGCATGCCAAATTTAAATGCCGCCTTGGGCTGTGCCCAGTTGGAGCAATTACCACGTTTTATCAAACAGAAGAGAGAGCTGGCTGAACAATATCAGCAGGCATTTCAGGATGTTGATGGGGTAGAGTTCTTTCACGAGCCTAACTTTGCCCAAAGTAACTATTGGCTCAATGCCTTGTTAATCGACGAAGCGACTTATGACCGTAATGAGCTGTTGGCGCAATTGAATGCTGAAGGCATTATGGCGCGGCCGGCCTGGGCACTGCTGCATTCGTCGCCCATGTATCAACACTGCCCCCGTATGGATTTGAGCATGGCGCAGGACTTAGAGCGGCGCCTTATCAATATTCCCAGTAGCCCGTTTTTGGTTGAAGGAAATAAGGATGCGTAAGGTCTGCGTGGTCTCCAGCAACCGGGCAGACTACGGCTTGCTTTATTGGCCCATGCGTACCTTGCAGCAAGATGAGGCATTTGAGTTGCAGGTCGTAGTGACTGGCTCTCATCTTTCCACCGAGCATGGCATGACCGTAAACCAGTTTGCACAAGACGGCTTTGATGTTTCGGCTCAGGTTGATTTAGCGTTGAGTCAAGATTCTGCAGTGGCTGTGACAAAGGCTATCGGTACCGGGCTGATAGGTTTTGCCGATGTGTTTGCCGACTTGAAGCCGGATTTGCTACTGGTATTGGGTGACCGCTATGAAATGCTTGCGGCAGTGTCGGCCGCGTTGGTTGCCAGGATTCCGGTTGCCCATCTGTTTGGTGGTGATACTACCGAAGGGGCGTTTGACGAATCTATCCGCCATGCCATTACCAAGATGTCGCATCTGCATTTTGTCAGTAACGAACTCTCTGCTGAGAGAGTTCGGCAAATGGGAGAAAACCCGGAACATATTTATAATACGGGCGCTACCAGCATCGATAATATTCGCCGTGCTACCTATAAGAACAGGGATGAATTTTTTTCGGCAATAGAGTTTACGCCACGTAACCATAATCTGTTAATCACCTTTCATCCCGTTACCCTTGATTCTGTTGCTTCCGTTGTTCAACTACAGCAGTTGTTGATTGCTCTGGACGCCTTGGGTGATGAGGTCGGATTGATATTCACCAAAGCAAATGCCGACACAGAGGGGGAGTGTTTGAATGAGGTGATTCAGTTGTTTGTCGCAGAGCGGGAGAATGCCAGACTTTATGATGCGCTCGGTCCCCTCTACGTTAGCGCTCTAAGACATGTCGATTTGGTGGTGGGCAACTCATCAAGTGGTCTATATGAAGCACCTGCTCTGGGTGTGCCTACAGTGAATATTGGAGATCGACAGAAAGGCCGTTTGCAGGCTTCATCTGTTGTCAATTGTGAGACCGAGAGCAAGGCCATCCTTGAATCAATCAAATCAGTCATGGGCAAACACTATGATAAGGTCGATCATCCTTTTGGTGATGGCCATAGCGCTGAAAAGATTATGGCCGCCTTAAAGGCTATTCCTAACTTTCAGGCCTTGCTGAAAAAACACTTTTTCATGATGGCGGAACACTAATGGCGGATCGTGTTTATGTGATAGCCGAGGCGGGCGTGAATCATAATGGCTCATTGGAGCTGGCGCTTGAGCTAGTGGATGCGGCTAAACAGGCGGGTGCTGATGCGGTCAAGTTCCAGAGTTTTAAGGCTGAACAGCTTGTGAGCAAGTCGGCACAGAAGGCAGATTATCAGAAGGCACAGACCGGTAGTGGTGAGACTCAATATGACATGCTGCGTCGTCTTGAGCTTTCACTAGAAGACCATCAACGCCTGCATGATCATTGCAGCGAACGTGAAATTGACTTCATCTCTTCGCCGTTTGATATGCCAAGCCTGGTCATGCTAGTTGAACGCTTTAATCTGCCGGTGTTGAAATTAGGCTCAGGCGAGCTGACCAATGCGCCTTTGCTGTTAGCCATTGCCCAGATTGGAAAAAAGCTGATTCTATCAACCGGCATGGCGACTCTAGCTGAGGTAAAAGAGGCGCTGGCAGTATTGGCTTTCGGTTATTTAAATATGAAAGATCTGGTCAGTGAGAAAGGCTTTATAAAGGCATATAACTCAAATGAGGGGCATGCCTTATTGGCTGAAAAGGTAACGCTGCTGCATTGCACCACTGAATACCCGGCACCGCTTGCCGACGTTAACCTGAGGGCAATGGATACACTTAAGCATGAGTTTGGCCTGGCGGTCGGTTATAGCGATCATACCGAGGGAGGTGTAATCGCGCACGCTGCGGTGGCAAGGGGGGCAAGCGTGATCGAAAAACATTTCACCTTGGATAGAAACCTGCCGGGCCCAGATCACAAGGCTTCACTGGAACCTGCTGAATTAAAGCTGATGATTGATGGTATTCGCCAAATCGAGATTTGCTTGGGCGACGGTGAAAAACGATTGATGGCATCGGAGGCCAAAAATCGCGAGCTGGTAAGAAAAAGCCTGGTGACGTTGCTGCCAGTCAAAAAGGGTGAAGTTTTCAACGAGGAAAACCTGGCAGTAAAACGGCCGGGCAATGGCGTACAGCCGATCCATTATTGGCAGTGGCTCGGGCGCAAGGCCGAGCGTGATTATGAAGCTGATGAGGTCATCCAGGAATGACGCGTCCAGTGATTTTGCTCGGTGCGGGAGGACATGCCAAAGTCCTGCTGGAGACATTACGTCTCAATGGCGTTGAGGTGCTTGGTTATGTGGCGCCAGCGCCGTCTGCCGAGCCAATAGATGCCAAATATCTCGGTGACGACGATCAAGTCGCTATGTTTGCTGCTGATGAGGTCGAGCTGGTGAATAGCGTCGGAGGATTGACGCTGGATCGTCGTCAGCGTCTATATGACAACTTTAAGGCGCGCAGTTACCATTTTTCCCCGGTCATTCATCCGTCGGCGGTGATTTCAAACAGTGCCTCTCTAGGTGAAGGCGTGCAGATCATGGCGGGCGCTGTAATCCAGGCGGGGACGTGCCTTGCAGACAATGTGATTATCAATACCCGTGCAAGCGTTGATCATGATTGTTACATAGACTCGCATTCTCATATAGCGGTTGGCGCAGTTCTTGCTGGGAATATACATGTTGGAGAAAAGACGCTAATTGGTGCCGGAAGTATCGTTATTCAAGGTATCGCCATTGGCATTGAAAGTGTTGTTGGCGCCGGGGCCGTTGTGGTCCATGACGTACCGGCGGGCAAAACAGTTGTAGGCGTTCCGGCGCGTTAATACTGGTGAGGAGTTGTGTCATGAGTGAGTTTCTGAAAGGTACCTACGATGTTGAGAAAGAGATCGTAGATGAAGCGAGTGAGGAATCAGCCAAAGATGAGTTCAAGAAAAAAGCATTGAACTCCATCGGCGGTAGCATGGTTTTCGTCGAACGCGAAAAATATGTCTGGAACGGTGATGAGGAAGAGTCTCCGGAATAAACGGTAAGTAAGGAGATGTAAAAGTCAATGGATTTTGACGGCCTAGTAAGTAGCATTCCCGATATTGGCTATGACTGGCATAAAGAGGCGATAGTACGGAACTCCTCTGAGAATGCCCAACATATCCAAAAGAAAGTATCTGACCTGAAGCATGTCGACGGGGATAAAAGCAACAGTGCGATTGTAGTCAGTGCCGGTCCGAGCTTGCACTACAACGATTCATTGAAAATGTTGGCATCGTCCGATTACAAAGGCACTGTGATCGCGATTGATGGCTCCTATGTCAAATGCCTCAAAGCAGGTGTCATCCCCGATTATGTTATTACCCTCGACCCTCATCCAACACGGATTGTCAGGTGGTTTGGTGATCCCGATTTCGAAAAGAACATGGAAGGCGATGACTATTTCTCCCGCCAGGATCTGGATATCGATTTTCGCGAAAACAGCCTGCGCCAGAACCAAGCGAATATTGAGCTGGTCAACGAGTACGCCGGCAAGTCCAAGTTAATCATCGCCTCAACCGCACCTGCTAACCTTGTGCATCGGGCTGAACAGGCGGGTTTTGATATGTACTGGTGGATGCCGCTGGTAGACAACCCTGATATCGAGGGCAGTTTGACGCGCCAGATATATAAGCTCACCAAACTGCCGGCCATCAATACCGGCGGCAACGTTGGTACGGCTGCCTGGGTGTTTGCCCAGTTTTGGTTAAAGATAAAAAAAATCGCTGTGATCGGAATGGATCTTGGTTACCGGCTCGATCTTCCCTACCACATGACACAGGGTTATCCCGAGTTGGTGCAGATGCTGGGTGAAAAGAACGTCACCAGCGAGCTGTTCCCTGAAATAGAAAATCCAGATACCGGTGAACGCTGTTACACCGACCCAACGTATTACTGGTATCGCAAAAACACTTTGGATCTAATTGCCAATTCAGATGCCACGCTCTACAACTGTAGCGGCGGTGGCATCCTGTTTGGCGATGGAGTAGTGACTATGAGTTTGCAAAAATATTTGACCGAAAATGGCTAAGATTCTATTCATTAACCCAGTAGTGCGTGAAGAGGATGTACCTCGGCATATCCCCTATGGCATTGCATTGCTCGCAGCGATTGCCCGGGATGAAGGCCATCAGGTGCAGGTTTATGACGCCAATGCCTGGCGCAAAGGCTTTGATGTAGTCCGGCAAGTGCTTGCCGCTGATGACTGGGATGTGGTGGCAATCGGAGGTTTGACAACCACCTATAATTTCATCAAAGAGACCTGCCGCTTGGCGGGGGAGGTTGCCAAAGACAGCTTGCTGATCGCCGGTGGAGGTTTTCTCACTAGCATGCCGCGCGAGATCATGAGCTGGGTGCCGGAGATTGATTTAGGTGTAATCGGTGAGGCTTTTGTCACCTTTCCTGAAGTGTTGAAGAAGATTGATGCGGGCGATCTCGACTGGCGTTCCACACTTGGTGTGGTACATCGCGAGAGTGACGGCAAGATAGTCGTCAACAAAGAGCGACCCAATATTAATGATCTAGATACTATTCCGTGGCCAGCCTGGGAGTTCTTCCCGCTGGAAGAAGTGTATTTTAAAAATTCATCATCGCTGTTCAGTGAAGAGGCCTATTACGCCCAAAAACGTATCGATATTAATGGCAGTTATGGCTGTAATCTGATTTGCAGATATTGCTGGCATTTGGGCACAACTGGCGACATGGTGGTCAGAGAAGATCCAGAAGGCAATAACGATGTCGCCTTTACCTATGGTCGAAATATTCGCTATCACTCGCCCGATTACATTATCGAGATGGTTAAACATCTCAAGGCCGAGTACAACATCGATTACGTCAATTTTCTCGATGAAAACCTGATGACCATGGATGTCTATAGCAAGCGTACCTGGTTGCAAGAGTTGTGTGAAAAGTGGGTTGAGAGTGGTCTGCAGCCAGATTGTCGCCGTCTGGGTGTGCCCTATGATCAAGTTGAAAATAAGGGTGTTTTCTGGAGTGGTACCAGCCATGCCTCACTGCATACACCGGAAATCCTGAAGCTGATGTACAAAGCCGGGTGCACCCATCTGGTGTATGGCTTGGAGTCATTTGATAAAAAAATCCTCAAGAACCTCGGCAAAGGCTCAACACCGGCAAGGAATGAGTCGAGCGTTTCTGTTTGCATGGAGTCGGGAATCAAGCCGATTCCAAATATCATCATCGGTTTTCCGGAAGAGAGTTTTGACAGTGTTCGAGCCACGATTGAATCGCTGATTAAACTGGGTATCCACGCCAAGCCCCACTTTGCCACTGCCTACCCGGGTTCAGAGTGGTATTACCGTTACAAGGACTCTATCGCGGCTCAATATGATGGTGACCTGGAGAAATATGTGCTGGACTTGGGGGATGCCACCAAAATCACGGCAACTATATCGCACAAGTTTTCCGGCATGGATCTGCTAGGCCTGCAAGAGATTGTGGCGCAAAGAGATTTGCGCTTGCTTGATCTAGCCGAACGGCATTGGGGCCGTTCTGATGAGGCAATCGACCCCATCGTCAAACCGCAGCTTAGTCATAGCATTATTCAGAATAAGACCAAAACTCCTTTACAGGGATGAGATTTGAACGGGAGACCAGTAGATGGATGTATATCAACCAAAGAATACGCAGGTTAATCAAGCAGAGTTTCTGGTTAACTATGGCTCTGAGTCAGACACATTAGAGGCGAAGTATGGTCTGCCTAGCGAAGTAAAGTATTGTAGGAAGTGTGTCATCTCCAACCAACGCCCCAATTCTGCCGTTGAGTTTAAACATACCTCCAATACTAAAAAGTCGACTATCGGTTTTGATGAAGAGGGTGTCTGTGATGCATGCCGTCAGGCCGAAAAAAAGCAGCAACACATTGATTGGGTGCAGCGAGAAGAGGAGTTAAGAGAGCTGTGCGATCGTTATCGTAAAGATGATGGTTCTTATGATTGCCTGGTGCCAGGCTCCGGTGGTAAAGACAGCTTTTTTGCCGCCCATATGTTGAAGTACAAATTCGGCATGAATCCATTGACAGTGACCTGGGCGCCGCATATCTATACAGATTGGGGCTGGCAAAATATGCAGGCATGGATTCACGCCGGTTTCGATAATTACCTGCTAACGCCCAATGGGCGTATACATAGATTAATTACACGCTTGGCTGTCGAAAATCTGTTCCACCCATTTCAGCCTTTTATTTTTGGGCAGAAATCGTATGCGCCCAAAATGGCCGCGCTGTTTAATATTCCACTTGTTTTTTACGGTGAGAATGAAGCTGAGTACGGTAATCCAGTCAATGATAACGATGATGCGCGGCGTAGCTGGGAATATTTTACCGGCGCTGATCAGTCAGAGATTTATCTCGGTGGCACATCTATCCGTGACCTGAAGGAGAGTTTTGGTGTTAAGGATGTTGACCTCGATCCTTATTTGCCTGCCGATCCAGAGCTGATCAGCAAGAAGAGTATAGATGTTCGTTATCTTGGGTATTACCTTAAATGGCATCCACAAGGGGCCTATTATTACGCAGTGGAGAATGGTGGCTTTCAGCCATCACCCGAACGAACGCCAGGTACGTACAGCAAATATAATGGTATCGATGACAAGGTGGATGATTTTCATTACTACACCACCTACATCAAGTTCGGTATTGGTCGCGCCAGCTATGATGCTGCCCAAGAAATCCGCAATGATGAAATTACCCGTGAAGAGGGTGTCGCCCTAGTGAGAAAATATGATGGGGAATTCCCTGATCGTTTTGCTGACGAGGTATTTCGTTACCTAAGTATCCCGGAAAAAGAGTTTCCCATTGCCAGCAAGATGTTTGAACAGCCGAATGTGGACAGGGACTATTTTAATGCTTTGGCCGATACTTTTCGTTCACCCCATTTGTGGCGTCATGAAAATAGCCAATGGCAGTTAAGGCACACTGTATTTGACTGTAGCTAGAGACTCTTTTAATGAGAAATGTTCGCCTCATTGCCCGCCTCGATGTTAAAGCGCCAAACCTGGTTAAAGGTATCCAGATGGAAGGGTTACGAAAGTTCGGTGATCCCTACAAGTTTGCCAAGCGTTACTATGATGAAGGTATTGATGAGATTCTCTATATCGATATAGTGGCTAGCCTGTATGAACGAAACAGTCTGTTAGATCTGATTGAACAGACGACAAAAGATATCTTTGTGCCCATTACCGTGGGTGGCGGTTTAAGAAGTATTGAAGATGTTGCTGCAGCATTAAAAGCTGGGGCGGATAAAGTCGCGATCAATACCGCAGCCATTAAGAATCCATCGCTTATTTCGGAAGTTTCACAACGTTTTGGCTCCCAGTGCATGGTGTTATCTATCCAAGCTAAAAAGGATGGAAACCGCTGGGAAGCTTATTATGACTGCGGGCGGGAGCATAGTGATTTGGATGCGGTTGAGTGGGCGGTTCGTGGGGAAGAACTTGGGGCAGGGGAGATTCTGCTTACCTCGGTTGATCGCGAAGGAACGGCTAAAGGTATGGAGCTGGAGTTGATAAAGGCTGTTAGCGGCTCAGTATCTATACCGGTAATTGCTTCTGGTGGCATTGGGCAACTTGAACATTTCTCTGAAGCAGTATCAGCAGGCGGCGCGGATGCCATTGCCATGGCACATGTGCTGCATTACGGCCATTTCTCGGTTGATGAGATCCGTGATTTTGCACGGCAGCAAGCTATTCCAGTGCGCATCTCTGGAGACGACTTATGAGCCGTCGTGTGGTGGTGATTGATTATGGTATGGGTAATCTGCTCAGTGTCCAGCGTGGCTTGGAGGCGTGTGGTGCCGAGGTTGAGATCAGTGCTGATGCTGAAGTTGTCGCCCGGGCAGACCGGTTGGTGCTGCCGGGTGTGGGTGCTTTTGAATCGGGTATGCATGAGTTAAAGGTTCGTGGTCTGGTCAATGCCATTGGTGAGTTTGTCGCGCGTGAGCGACCCTTGTTGGGTATTTGTCTCGGCATGCAGATGCTGCTGAGCGAGAGTGAAGAGTTTGGTCAGCATAAGGGGCTGAATCTAATCCCTGGCCGGGTAGTAAAAATACCTGATTATGATAATAGTGGCGCTATTGTACGTAAGATTCCTCATATTGGCTGGAGTGCAATTAAATACCCTGAGGGTAGAACAGACTGGTCTGGATCGTTGTTGCAAAATACGAAAGATGTTGAGTTTTTTTACTTCGTCCATTCATTTATGGCGGTGTCTGAAAATTCTGAGAATATTTTGGCGCAGTGTGATTATAGTGGTCTCAGGATCAATGCCGTGGTGTGTCGGGACAATGTGATTGGTAGTCAGTTTCATCCCGAAAAAAGTGGCAACAGCGGTCTAAAAGTTTTACAAACATTCCTCGAACTTTAATCTGGTTTATTTAGGTAAAAAGCAGTGGCACAGTATGGAAAAATCTTGGCAATCATTGCCGCACGTGAAGGCTCTAAGGGTTTGCCACAAAAGAATGTGTTGGACTGTGCCGGCAAGCCATTGATTGCCTGGACTGTCGAGGCGGCTCTGCAATCTAAGTATATTAATCAAACGCTGGTGAACACTGACTCTCAGGCAATAGCCGATGTGGCCGAGCAATTTGGCGCCTGGATACCGTTCTTGAGGCCGGCTGAGCTGGCCCAAGATGAGTCGAGCATAATTGATGTTATTAACGACGTGATTATGCGACTGAAAATATCAAAGCAACAATTTGATTATGTGATGTTGCTGCAACCAACCTCGCCTCTGCGTACTGCCAAGCACATAGATGAGGCAATTGAAAAATATTTCTCAACCAAGATGTCAGATAAAGACACGCTGATTTCTGTCACCAAGGTAGATAGTAAGGCGCTTTGGGTATTGGGTGAAGATGATGACAGTGGATATATATTCAATCACTTTGATGTCAATCTGTCGGATAATTCAAGGCGGCAGGCTTTACCTGATTGTTATGTGCCTAATGGTGCTATCTATCTGGCCAGGGTTGATGGTTTTCAGGGCTTTTATGGTAAGCAAACACGCTCGTATCTGATGGACGAGATTTCCTCGCTGGATATTGACTATCAGGCCGATCTTGACCGGGCCGATGACTACCTTCGCAATGGACCCAGATCTAAATAGAGAAAATCGGTCAGCTTCTAAGTGTTATAGAGATTAGCCTTGTAGGCACGTAGGTTGTCCGGATTACTTAACCATTCGATTGTCTTGGTGAGACCGTTTTTTAAGCCCTCTATGCCTGGGTATTGAGGTGTCCAACCAAGCAGTTCTTTTGCCTTGCTGTTATCTGCCCACAAACGTTCAACTTCGCTGTTTTTGGGGCGGGTTCTTATTTCTTCCGTCTCTATGGTGATGTCTTGATTCATCAATTCTGCAATCATGGCTACCGTATCGCCAACAGATATTTCAAAATTGCTGCCGAGGTTGATTGTTTCTCCCAGTGATTTTTCAGACTCAGCCGCGGCTATGAAGCCACTCACAGTGTCTGCCACATAGTTGAAATCACGCGTTGGGCTGAGTGAGCCAAGTTTAATGCTTTTATTGCCATTGGCGATTTGTGTGATCACGGTGGGAATAACCGCGCGTGCCGATTGGCGCGGCCCATAGGTGTTGAATGGTCTAACGATGCTAACAGGTGTTTCAAATGAATTGTAAAACGAAAAGGCAAGCTGGTCGGCGCCGATCTTTGTGGCTGAATAGGGTGATTGTCCTTGCAGTGGGTGCTCTTCTGTAATTGGGACAAACTGTGCAGTACCATAAACTTCACTGGTAGAGGTGTGGACAAACTTTTCTATCTCTAGATCACGTGCGGCTTGTAAAAGGTTTAATGTGCCGCGGATATTCGTGTCGACGTAGCTATCAGGCGAGTGATAGGAGTAGGGGATGCCGATTAAGGCTGCCAAGTGTAGAACCACATCGCAGTCTTTCATGGCGGTGCGTACGCCATGGGGATCGCGGATATCGCCGGCAAAGACATCTACTTTCTCTTTAATGTCGTCGGGCGATTGGTCCAGCCAACCCCAGTGTCCGAAAGAGTTATAAAAAACAAAAGCACGTACATCGTGGCCGTGCCGTACTAATTTCTCGGTGAGGTGTGAGCCAATAAAGCCATCGGCACCTGTGATGAGGATTTTTTTGCCCTGTAGATTCATCTGTTGCTTGTCTGTGATTGATTCAAAGAGCTTAACATAGCCTTGGCAGTGTGGTTGTCTGGGTCCTTGCTGAGAATATAGTTCATCGCCCATTCAACACCTTCATCTGATCCGTATTGATGATAGATTTTACCTAGCTTCATCATGCTGTTTAGGTCATCGGGATTGGCCAGTAGATATTCGGTATAGATATCGACAGCATTGTCCACATCACCGGTGGCTTGAAGTAATTCAGCATACATCGGCGTGTACGTTGAGCTAATATTTGATAGGCCTTTCAATACTTCAAGTGCAGCGCCGACATTTTCATCTTTTATATGAATCTCAAACAAGCGCTGGAGGGCATCGATCTGTGCGGGTCCTTCGGCAACGCCTTGGTAAATTTCAATCGCTAGTGCTGTTTCAGCATGCAGTTCCGCTAGATAGCCCTGTAACAGGGGAATGAATTGTCTCGCTATCTCAGCTTCACAGCGTTCTTTTACGCCTTTTGGTGGTGTTTGTTTTGTTTCACGGTGCTCTTCTAGTCCGTCCAGCAGGTTTTGTAATCCAACTTCATCCTGGCACTTGAAGTATTCTTGAGCCCTAGCGTTTAAGCCCTCTAGTTTGGCTTCGTTCTCAATACCCTTAAGGTAGTGCTGAGTGAGCTCCTCCAACGAGTCATCAAAGCTGTCCTGGAATGTTTGCAAAGTCCGTCGTTCTTCCGCTGGCAATTGGCTGACATAATCTGAGTGATGCTCTGCCCAGTGGGTCGCTCGCCCTGGTTGTTTGTCCTCATTCCACTGGTCAATCAAGCGTTGCACGTTGGGATTGGGTTTTTCTTCCTCAAGGCGGCATAGGGTACGGCTGCGAGCATGCTGTAAAATAACGATAAGTTCTTTGGCGGTATCAACAAAGGATTGAAAGTAAACCTGGTTGTTTTCTTTGAGATCTTGCTCACTTTGATCGTGATGATGGAGAGTGAGCACGAAGCGAGCCAAACCATAATTTTTGATAAGTTTAACTGTGCCGGCGTACTTTTCTTTGAATTGTTTCTCGATACTGTTCACTTTTGTATTGCTATGGAAGCGGGCTTCCTTCTCAACTTTTTCGAACACCTTATTACTATGATCTAAGGCCTCCTTGGCAAGTGATTTGATAGATCTTAGTTCCGCTAGTACGCGATCTAGCTCCTTTAGCACCTCTTTATAAAAACGTGTTCGCGCGCTGCTATCGTCAGCAGGTAAGCTATCGGCGATGATTTCCGAAGCAGGTTTTTCTAACGCTTCAATCTGGATAGAATCCAGTGGGATGTGTTCCACGTGGGGTAGACGCATAGAACCCGGTGCCGGATTGATAACCTTACAGCCTCGGTGAATGGCATCTTCAGCTTGTACATCAATGACTCTTGCAGAGGTCAAAAAGGCGTGGATTGTGTCAGCCATCATGCCGCTATTGGTTTCGACTCGCTGGTCTCCAAGCATGGGGCGAGGCCCAAGTGAGTGTTCGGCGGAGCCGCTTGCATGGGTGTGGCCTGTTTGACTGAAGCAAAAGTCGGCTCCCCCTAGGATAAGCTGTGTGACGCCAGCATTCACGGCGAGAGCGAAGGCGTTATTAGTGACTGTCGCCCCTAGGGATGGCGGATAATTTTCTGGCTCCAGCGGCGTTGTCCAAGGATAGCGCGGCCCTGTATAGGCCTTTTCTCCTCCCCAGCTTGACAATAAATTGGAGCATAAATGGTATTCATTCACTAACAGTGTGCCATCCTGAAATTCAAGCATTTCTCGGCTGACATTTAGAATGATGGGGTAGGGGTCGACGGCCACACAGATATCAGGTTGGATGCCAGCCTGAATTAAGGTATGACTAATTCGAGAGACTGCGATCACTAACAGGTCTTGGCGGTGTTGTCGCACCCAGGGCAGAAGCGCATCCAGTGATGGACCCCCGGCCAGGACGACGGCAGTCTTACCCCGGAAGCTGTCCTTCAGGCAAATGGCAGGAACTTGGTTTTCCGTCAGATTCTCGATTTGGCGTAGGATGAACTCACGGTTGTCGATACCTGTTTTATATGTCTGGAGGATATATTCGTACTCTTCCCTGAGTTTTCGCCACATAGGTAGATATTCGCCGTAATTGCCATGAACTACCGCCATAGACCGGATAAGGGCAAGGCGGCCGCGTATCGCATAATCGCGCATGTCCATTTTTGTTATGCCCCGTTCCTGCCAATCATCGGGTGTGGAGACAACAAGTTCATCCTTTGGATCGTCCATGTTCACCAGTAGTTCTTGAACTTGTGGCAACTCTACAAACAGGTAGCGGCTGCCCTTTGGTACTCCCTGCATCTTAATGTATTGGTAGAGTAGGCCGCTGTCTGTGCCGGCGATAACGTAAAAGGTATTTTTCTTGAAGAGTGAATCGCCAAAATGTGTTCGAAACACGGTGCTGGCATCCGTACCTTGAAATGCATTGCGGTTGATGGCGAAAAGATAATGCTCACCAAATGCGTTGCTGGCAGTGCTGCCCAAATCGATTTGTGGAGATAGGGTAGTTTCAGTCAAGGTTTAGTCTCCCGTGTCAAAATCATGACTTTGTACGATAGGAAGCAAGTAATACGCCAATTTGCATCAGATAACGTTTTTGAGATCAAACTCTTTGGTCTCGTTTCAAGTTCAATCAGCATAGTTAATTATCAAACCAGAGGGCGTTTTATCTCAAATCTGTTGGTTAATGCTTGCTTGACGTCTTTGTCAGCTGATTTTCAGGTCCATTTGAGATAAAAATACTGAAATGTTCTAAAGCCACGTTTGTGCTGGCCGATAAGCTAGTTGGGAGCGGTAAATATTTCTAATTTGAGATATATCCGCTGAAAACAGTTTGCCTCCATGCTTGGTCCGCCTATGTCGTACCAGCTGGAGGTAAAAGTTAGGAGTTGTAACAATGGCTGCTAGTGTAATTAACACGAATACAATGTCGTTGAATGCTCAACGACATTTGAATAAAAACTCCCTCAGCTTGGCAACATCCGTGTCGCGTTTGTCCTCTGGTCTGCGTGTCAACAGTGCACGTGACGATGCGGCTGGCCTGGCGGTGGGGATGTCTTTAGAGTCGAGTGTGCGCTCGCTTAGCGTACAGATTCGAAATCAGGCAGACAATATCTCCACCAACCAAACCTTAGACGGTGGTTTGGGCGTGGCGACAGATATTCTGCAACGAATGGGTGAGCTGGCAGTACAGGCGCTTGGGACTAACGGTGCTGCTCAGGCATCAAAAATCCAGGTGGAATACGCTGCCTTAAGTTCTGAATTTGCCAATATTACAGGTGTCACCGCACCAGGTGGGAGTGTTGGTACGGTTGCTGATGCATCTGCAGCCTATGCGCTGATCTCCACCCGCTTGGGTGAGGTTGCGGGTGCTCGCGCATCTCTGGGTGCGGCGATCTCTGTTGCCGAATTCACCATCCAGCGGCTTGAAACGCAGCGCGAGAATGATTCAGCTGCGCGTAGTCGGATCATGGATGCAGATTTTGCCATGGAGACTGCGAATCTGACCCGTGGCCAGATCCTGCAACAGGCAGGTACGGCGATGGTGGCTCAGTCCAATCAGATCCCGAATAACGTGTTGTCTCTATTGGGATAACAATAACAAGCAGGGAATAGCCGAATTTCAGGCAAGGAGTAGCCAAACTTAAAACAGGGAATAGCATTATTATAGGCATGGAGTAGCCAACTTTAGGAGCGGTGAATGTTTCTCAGCAGAGATATATCCGCTAAATGTAGTTTACCTCCCGCTAGACGTGTTTACTTCACGCAAGCGGGGGGTAAGAAATAGGAGTTATAGCAATGGCTGCTAGTGTAATTAACACGAATACAATGTCATTGAATGCCCAACGGCATTTAAATAAAAATTCCCTTAACTTGGCGACCTCAGTGTCGCGTCTGTCTTCTGGTCTGCGCGTGAATAGTGCGCGTGACGACGCGGCTGGCCTGGCGGTAGGGATGTCTTTAGAGTCGAGTGTGCGCGCGCTTAGCGTACAGATCCGAAATCAGGCGGACGTCATCTCCACCAACCAGACTGTGGATGGTGGTTTGGGCGTGGCGACGGATATTTTGCAACGCATGAGTGAATTAGCAGTGCAGGCGCAAGGTACTAACGGCAACGCTGAGGCCTCAAAGATTCAGGTGGAATATGATGCCCTGGGTGCTGAGCTCGGCAATATAGCTGGGGTGAGTACACCTGGCGGTACCTTGGCCACGGTTGCTGGTGCAGTCTCAGCCTTTCAGTTGGTTTCCACCCGGATGGGAGAAACCGCGGGTGCTCGGGCTTCCTTAGGTGCGGCGATTTCGGTTGCCGAGTTCACCATCCAACGGCTTGAAACGCAGCGCGAGAATGATTCTGCTGCCCGTAGTCGGATCATGGATGCTGATTTTGCCATGGAAACTGCGAATCTGACCCGTGGCCAGATCCTGCAACAGGCGGGTACGGCGATGGTGGCTCAGGCCAACCAGCTCCCGAATAACGTGTTGTCTCTCTTAGGATAGCAATAGGGTGAAAATGGCCGGTATTAAAGTCTTTCTTTATGCCGGCCGATAAAGAAGTCAGGAGCGGTAAATATTTCTCAGCAGAGATATATCCGCTAAATGCAGTTTATCTCTCGCTCATCGCGCTCGAAGCGCACGAGCGGGGGATAATGAATAGGAGTTATAGCAATGGCTGCTAGTGTCATTAATACCAATACCATGTCGTTGAATGCTCAACGGCACTTAAATAAAAATTCCCTAAGTTTGGCAACCTCAGTGTCGCGTCTATCTTCCGGTCTTCGCGTCAATAGTGCGCGTGACGACGCGGCTGGCTTAGCGGTGGGGATGTCTTTAGAGTCGAGTGTGCGCTCGCTTAGCGTACAGATCCGGAATCAGGCGGACGTCATCTCCACCAACCAAACGGTTGATGGTGGTTTGGGTGTGGCTTCAGATATCCTGCAACGCATGGCCGAACTGGCGGTACAAGCGCAGGGGACTAACGGTGCTGCTCAGGCGTCAAAGATTCAAGTGGAATATAGTGCTCTGAATACTGAACTGGGTAATATCACCGGGGCAAGTGCACCAGGCGGTAACTTGAGTACGAGTGCTACGGCTGCCTCGACAGCGGTCGCAAGCGCACTGGGCCAAATCGCTGGGCGTCGTGCATCCTTGGGGGCAGCGATATCCGTTGCCGAGTTCACTATCCAACGGCTTGAAACGCAGCGCGAGAATGATTCTGCTGCCCGTAGCCGAATCATGGATGCAGATTTTGCCATGGAGACTGCTAATCTGACCCGTGGTCAGATTCTGCAACAGGCAGGTACGGCGATGGTGGCCCAGGCCAACCAGATCCCGAACAACGTGTTGTCTCTCTTGGGATAAGAATAGGCAGGGATTAGCCTAAATGAGGAGCGGTAAATATTTCTTACTACAGGAGATATATCCGCTAGATGTAGTTTACCTCTCGCTGGCACGCTATAAGCGCATCAAGCGAGAGGTAAAAAAGTGATATATAGGAGTTGAAACAATGGCTGCTAGTGTAATTAACACCAATACAATGTCTTTGAATGCCCAACGGCATTTGAATAAAAATTCTCTCAGCTTGGCAACCTCAGTGTCGCGTCTGTCGTCTGGTCTACGTGTCAACAGTGCACGTGACGATGCGGCTGGCTTAGCTGTAGGGATGTCTTTAGAGTCGAGCGTGCGCTCGCTTAGCGTACAGATCCGGAATCAAGCGGACAATATCTCCACTGCACAAACCTTGGATGGTGACTTGGGCGTTGCTTCAGATATTCTGCAACGTATGAACGAACTGGCGGTGCAGGCACAAGGGACTAACGGCGCTGCTCAGGCATCTAAAATTCAGGTGGAATATACTGCTTTGAATACTGCGCTTGGTGGTATCACAGGGGTAACTGCACCTGGCGGTGATGTAGGTGGGGCCGGCAGTGCTGCCGCACTTGCAAGCACTATCACGAACACCACGCTAGGCTCTGTTGCGGGTGCCCGGGCCTCCCTGGGGGCGGCAATCTCAGTTGCCGAGTTCACAATTCAACGGCTTGAAACGCAGCGCGAGAATGATTCTGCCGCCCGTAGTCGAATCATGGATGCGGATTTTGCAATGGAGACTGCGAACCTTACGCGTGGCCAGATCCTGCAGCAAGCAGGTACGGCCATGGTGGCTCAGGCTAACCAGCTCCCGAATAACGTGTTGTCCCTCTTGGGATAACAGTGGGAAACGGAATACCTGAGGTAATATGACCCGGCCATGTTATATGCGTGGCCGGGTTAAGGCTTTAGGAGATACAAATGAATGTCTCTAATTTAAATACGGTTCTTTCCACGTTGGGTCAGCGGTTTGCATCTGTTGCGAAAGTTGACGGAGACGTTGGTGCACATGAAACTGCCTCCCGCGGCAATATTTTGCCGGCACTGGAGCATGATAATTCGTCTGTAAAAGATTTGAAAAATGAGGGCTCAATTCCAAAGCCTAATGCGGAAGAGTTACGTGACCTTGTTGAAAAAGCCAATGACAGTTCCCAAGTGCGTTCCAGTAACCTGAATTTTTCGGTTGCTGAAGGCACAGATATCAATGTTGTACGGGTTGAAGACTCAGAAACAGGTGAGCTGATTCGACAAATACCTTCTGAACAAATGGTGGCGCTTGCCCGTGCACTGGATGAACAAAAGCAAGGGATGGTGCTAGAGGAAAGGGCGTAATATTTGTGGCATGTATCATGCATTATTATGCGCATGACCAAAATGAATTTTAAATCCTGAGATAAAGGTTATAACAATGGCTTCATTTAGTTCTGGAACAATAACTTCTCAGGGTGTTGGCTCGAGTCTTAACGTCGCCGGCATTGTCAGTTCCTTGATGCAAATTGAACGGCTTCCAATTGATAAGCTTATTGAGCAAAAAAACGGCTTAGATGCCAAAATATCCTCACTTGGCAGTATCAAGAGTTCTCTTTCGTCTTTTGAGACATCGCTGGCAGGTTTAAAGACTGGAAACAGTATTTTAGCTAACCAGGCAGAGTCTTCAGATGCGACCATCGTCAATGCCACGGGCACCTCAGGTGCGGTAGCAGGCAATTATTCTATAGAAGTGAGCCAGCTTGCCCAGACCCAAAAGCTTGTTGCAACAGGACAAGCCGATACTGCAACAACCATTGGTAATGGAACACTCACGATTGATTTAGGCACTATCTCCGGCGGTACGTTTGATAGTGGAACGGGTAAGTATACAGGTGCCAGTTTTGCCTCCAATGGTAGCGGCCCTTTCGACATCACCATCGACAGCAGCAACAACACCCTAGCAGGCATTCGAGATGCTATTAACGATGCTGATATTGGCATGACTGCAACCATAGTAAACGATGGTGATCCGGCTAATCCCCATCGTCTCGTCCTGAGTTCGACAAGTGGGGCAGACCAAAGCATCAATATCTCGGTTGCAGGAGATGCTGCACTGTCTAGCTTATTAAGTCATGATCCAGCAGGCACGCAGAACCTCTCGGAAACAGTCACTGCGCAGAATGCGCTCTTTGAAGTGGATGGTATCTCCATTACCAAATCATCCAACACCGTAACGGATGTGATTTCTGGCGTCACTCTGGACCTGAAAGATGAAAACCTTGGTGCGCCTGTGACTGTATCAGTTTCGCAAGATACCGAAAGCGCTAAGGCCGCTGTTGAGGGGTTTGTTAACGCCTATAATGATCTGCTTGCCGAGATAAACAAACACACAGATTCTGGTTATTCGAGTGGGGCGGCAGGGGCTCTGGCCAGCGATTCTGTCACCCGTCAAATGATGACGTTTGTTCGCAATGAGTTGACCACTGCCCCGACCGGTATCACTGGCGCGTACAATAACTTGTCAAGCATTGGTGTTTCTTTTCAAAGAGACGGTACACTTGCTTTGGATCAGACAAAATTATCAGATGCTATCGTGAGCGACAGTAATACTGTTGCTGAATTATTTTCTTCCACCGATGGCTATGCGACGCGACTCGACAGCGTTGTGTCTGATTTGTTGGGACTAAATGGAACAATTGCTACACGTACAACGGCATTCGAGGATAGGATTAGCTCGTTGGAAGACCGGCAGTTGACGCTTGAAGGCCGGCTTGATAGGACAGAAGCACGAATTCGGGCACAATTTACAAATCTCGATGTGCTTATGACCACTATGTCAACGACCAGTAGTTTTTTGACACAACAACTTGCGGGTCTTGCGAATCTCAATAACCAAATATCGAATCGATAACTAGTTAACAGTTTAGCGTGTGTCAGCGGATATTGGCGCACCAATACAAATTTACTTCTGAGGGAGCTCGGGATGGAACACATGAAAAGAGCAGCCAATGCTTATAAAACAGCACAGGTTGATGCGGCAGTTCTGGGCGCGAGCCCTCATGAGTTGGTTGGTATGTTGCTGTCCAAGGCGATTGAGTCAACTAAAGAGGCCAAGGTGCATATGCTGAATGGAGATATCAGCGCCAAGGGACAGGCAATCAAACTAGGGACAGCAATTATCGCTGATGGTTTGCGCAGTAGCTTAAATATGGAAGAGGGTGGTGAGATCGCCACGAACTTAAACGATTTATATGAATATATGGCGCGACAACTATTGAAGGCGCATGCTGAAAATAACACAGATATTCTTGATGAAGTTGTCTCTCTTCTGGGGAATATTAAAGAGGGCTGGGATGGCATTAAACCAGAACAGCCCGCACAGACTGAGATTCAAACGCAATTATAGTAATAATTTTGAGGCTTTTGAGAGGGTGCGTGAAAGCTGGTGGTTGGCTTAGACCAATGCACAAGATGACGTGCTTCTCCTACCATTACTTATCAATTGAAGAAAATGCCATAAAGTTTGGTGTTGCCAGATCGATATTTTGTAAAAGTAAAAAGTGAATATTTTGAGAAAAATATCCGAAGAAGACAACCAGATGGGACAGGTTGAATAAGGTTATGAAACTCATATTTCGACACTGGATGTTGTTGATCTCGCAGTTGAATCATGCCAGAAGGTCTCTGTTGCTGCAGTTAAAAGCTGTCCGGCAGGAGGATCTCTTAATCATCGGTATCTACAAACAGGGAAGTTTAGGAAGGCTTATCTATGAGTTATTTGTCTAATTCAGACTCTGCATTGCAGCACTACAAAATGGTAGGAACTCAAACCAGTGTTGAGTCAGCGTCTCCTCACCGTCTGATACAAGTATTGATGGAAGGCGCGTTGGAAAAAATTAACTTAGCCAAGTGTTATATGCAGCGTGGTGAAATCGCACTCAAAGGCAGTCATATTTCTTGGGCGATATCAATCATTGATGGGCTTCGAATGAGCTTGGATAAAAAGATAGGTGGTGAGATTTCCCAAAATTTGGAAGATCTCTATGACTACATGAGTCGACGACTCACAGAGGCCAATCTCAACAACAGTGTGGAAATGCTTGACGAAGTAGCTGGTCTATTACGTGAGATCAAATCTGCCTGGGATGCGGTGCCTGAACTTCTTCAGGGCCTGGATGCTCATCAAGAGATGACAGTTTAATAGTTATGCTCTGCTGATACTCACTTTGAAAATGAAATTAGAAGAAAAAATAGCCTCATTTATCGCTGTATCGGAACAGATGCTTGAACTTGCAAAGGCCGAAAAATGGGATGATGTTACCAGCCTGGAATCCGATAGAAGGCCTGAGTTAGAGTTCTTTTTCAATTCCTTGGATCAAGTACAACGTAACAATAATTCTGAACAGCTTCGACAGGCAATTGAACGCATCCTGAGTTTGGATGAAGAGATAATTGCGCTGGGGCAAGAATTCAAAGCAGAAGCAATAAAGTCATTTCAGCAGAGTCAGGCATCACGTAAGGCGTCAGCCGCTTATCAGGAAAATACTACTCTGTAGCCGCGCAGAGTAATCAGGTGCTGGACAGCACATAGCCAGGGCCACAATAGTCAGGATGACAGTGTGAGCGAAAATAGTTTAGGTGGATTATTTTTTCAAGCCACCCTGCCTTTGGAATGGATCCCTTTAGAAGAGGCTGGCGTGCCTTCAGCTTCGATAGAGATAGCTAATCAAAACTGTTTGAGAATTGTCATGGGTATGGACGAGGTTACTCATGAAACAGTTGATGAATCGACTGAGTTGAATCACGAACTTCAGCGCCTGGACTTTAAAGTAAATATCATTCTTGAGCTGGTGGCTCAGCTCGCTTCACGCGACACCGAGTTACCCAGTTGTGCTGAGATCAAATTAGGCCATAGTGCTTTGCAATGGTGCTCGAGCATAACTCCTCCACTTTCCGGTCAGACAATACAGGTCAAAGTCTACCCGGACCCACGCTTTCCATTTCCGCTAATTCTAAGTGGAAACGTGGCGGCTGTTACCCAGATAGACGACGGTTACCAGGTAATGCTTGAAATCAAATTGCAAAGTGAACTCACCCGCGAATTGCTCGAGAAATACATATTTCGTTGTCATCGCCGGCATATTGCCAAAATGAAGTCTGAAAACAGTAATTAATTGAATTTTTTATTGTTTTGGCGTTATTTTTTTGACATTATTGATCTTTAAAGAAGTGCCGGTTGTGTAATACTCAGGTACTCGTTTGTTAGGCAATACTGGAGAACAATATGCGTGAGTCAGCGATCCTGCTGATAGACGATAATCAAGATCGTCGAGAAGAGTTGATGGCGATTCTGGAGTTTATTGATCTGCGAAATTTCTTCGCTTTTGACAGCAAGAGCTGGCAGCAGAAATTGGGCCAGGTTGAAGACCCCGTACAGGCCTTCATTCTTGGTGATTGCGGCGACAGCGATGCCATTGCAAAGATTGTCACGTTGGCAAAGCAGGCAAACCCAGATGCCACGTTCATTCTGTTCCAGGATCAGCGTATCAAAGGGCTCTATTCTGATGAGCTGCAGGCCGAGGCAGTGTCTTTTCTCGACCAACCTGTCAAATACAAACAATTTGTCACAGCGCTGGAAATGGCCAAGGTTTACCGTGGCAATCAAAATCTTCCCGCTGAACGTCGTGGTTCCATCGAGCTGTTTCGTAGCCTTGTTGGAAATAGCCGCTCAATTATTCAAGTTCGTAAATTGATTGAGCAAGTTGCGGTGTCCGATGCAAATGTCCTGATTTTGGGTGAGTCGGGTACTGGTAAAGAGGTGGTCGCTCGTAACCTTCATTACTACTCTGCCCGTAGAGAAAAACCCTTCGTACCGATAAATTGTGGCGCCATTCCTGCTGACCTGCTTGAGAGTGAGCTTTTCGGTCATGAAAAGGGCGCCTTTACCGGCGCCATCAGTGCCAGGCAAGGGCGTTTTGAGCTGGCTGAGGGCGGCACACTGTTCCTGGATGAAATCGGTGATATGAGCCTTCATATGCAGGTCAAACTGTTGAGGGTCTTGCAGGAGCGCACCTTTGAACGGATCGGCAGCAACAAGAGTATTAAGGCTGATGTCCGCATTGTTGCAGCCACGCACAGGAATCTAGAGCAGGCCATCAAAGATGGAAAATTTCGTGAAGACTTGTTTTACCGCCTGAATGTTTTTCCCATCGAAATGCCGCCATTGCGTGAACGGCTTGAAGATATCCCTCTGCTGGTAAAAGAGTTGATTGCTCGTCTTGAAAATGAGGGGCGCGGTTCGGTACGTATCGCGCAGCCTGCCATGATGGCTTTGTGTCAATTTGCGTGGCCTGGCAATGTACGTGAGCTTGCCAACTTGGTGGAACGCTTGGTGATTATGTATCCCACCGGTGTGGTTGATTGGAATGATCTGCCGGAAAAATTTCAGTCCAGCGAATTAAGTCAGGGTGAAGCCATCATACAAAGCCTGATGAATGAGCAGTCTGCTGAGGTTGAGAATATCCAACCTGTACAGCGCAACCTTCCCCGTTTGCCGGCGGAGGGTATCGATTTGAAAGAGTATTTGGCTGACCTGGAGCAGCATTATATCCAGCAGGCACTGGATGAAGCCGATGGCGTTGTTGCTCATGCTGCCAATCGTTTGAAACTACGCCGGACCACGCTTGTCGAAAAAATGCGTAAATACGGCCTGCACCGCAATGAAGAAGTGACGTAATTTTGACCTTCATTATGTTCCATTTTTATAAGTCATTGATCTAAAACAAATCAAAATATTTGGCCCGCTTTTTGCCTTAGTTCTGCATACGTCAATAACGTACAGCAGAACGGAAGTAAACAGGCAAACGTATGGCATTACAAAATCCTGAGCAGCTCAAGCATTTGAAAAATGCATTTGAGGCATTTAATGAAATGTCCGAACAGCTCATGTCGTCATATCACCTCCTTGAAAAACAGGTTGAACACCTGAATCAGGAGCTGGCCACCGCCCACGGCGATCGTTTAGAACAGTCCGAACAAAATCGCTATCTGGCCAATCGACTAGAATATTTGCTGGATGTCTTACCTGCTGCTGTCGTAGTGTTGAATGGTAAAGGGATAGTGCAGGATGCCAATCGTGTTGCGACCGAACTGTTGGCAGAGCCATTGAAAGGTGAACAGTGGCGCGCGGTAATCCAACGTGCCTTTAAACCTCGCCTAGAGGATGGTCATGATATTTCTTTGCACGATGGTCGCATTGTCAGCATATCGACCAGCTCGTTGGGTCAAGAACCGGGCCAGATTCTTCTGATTACAGATGTTACGGAAAAACGTCATTTGCAGGACAAGCTTGGACGTTACCACAGGCTTTCCGCGATGGGGCAAATGGCAGCATCGTTGGCACATCAAATCAGAACACCAACCACTTCAGCTCTACTCTACCTATCAAATCTGCGTCGCAGTGAGAACAATCCAGAGGCCATTGAAAAATATACGAATAAGGTGAATGAGCAGTTATGCCATATCGAAGCCATGGTAAGAGACATGCTTGTTTATGCCAAAGATGGTTCAGAACCCCAGGCAACGGTTTTCAGTCCTCAAGACCTGATTGATTCATTACAACACTCCGTTCAGGCACAATTAGATAATGCGGGCGTTGCGCTGATCGTGTTGAATAGAAATTCTGACCTGCGCATTAAAGGTAATCGAGAAGCCTTCGTAGGTGCTTTGATCAATTTAGTAATGAACTCGTTATATGCGGCGGCACATGTGCCTCTCAGAGTTGAGATTCATGTTGCACGTTACAACACAAACACAATTTCCATCACTGTTAAGGATAACGGTGCAGGAATCCCCATAGATATACAAGAAACCGTGTTTGATCCATTTGTTACAACACGACCACAAGGAACGGGTCTCGGTCTCGCCGTTGTCAAGTCTATTGTAGAAAAACATGGTGGTGAAATCATGCTGGAATCGCAACAAGGAATAGGTACCAGCATCACCATGATTCTTCCAATTTATACAGACTGCTCGGGTGAGCAAACCAATCAAGAAAAACCTGAAAAAGAGGTATGGTTATGAGCGCAGCAGCTGTTCTGGTTGTCGAGGATGATAATTCACTTCGAGAGGCGCTTTGTGACACGTTAGAAACCGCCGGCATTAATGTCAAGGCAGTGGCTGATGGCGTTGCGGCACTAAAAGTGATTGAACATGAAAAAGTGTCTGTGGTTGTCAGTGATGTTCACATGCATCCAATGGACGGGCATGTCCTGTTACAAAAGCTCAAGGCGGCAAACCCAAGCCTGCCGGTGGTGTTGATGACGGCCTATGGCAGTGTCGAAAATGCAGTAAAAGCCATGAGGGACGGCGCCAGCGATTATCTAGTCAAACCCTTTGAGGCGGATGTGTTGCTCAACATGGTGAACCGCTTTCTAACACAGAAGACAGTTACAAAGTCTTTAATTGCCGAAGACGAAAAAACAATGAGAGCAGTTGCGTTAGCTGAGCGCGTCGCCGTTGCTGATGCCACCGTGATGATCAATGGTGAGAGCGGTACAGGAAAAGAGGTTATTGCACGCCACATCCATAACTGTTCGACGCGAGTAAACGGTCCTTTTATAGCGATCAACTGCGCGGCAATCCCAGAAAACATGCTGGAAGCCGTGTTATTCGGTTATGAAAAGGGCGCGTTCACTGGTGCCTCACAAGCATGTGCGGGTAAATTCGAACAAGCCCAGGATGGCACTCTGTTGTTGGATGAAATTTCAGAAATGGATCTTGCCCTGCAAGCTAAATTGTTACGAGTCTTGCAAGAAAAAGAGGTTGAGCGATTAGGGGGAAAGAAAGTCATACCGCTAAATGTACGCGTGCTGGCAACCACCAACAGAAACATGAAAGAAGAAGTCGCAGCTAATCGTTTTAGGGAAGACCTGTATTACCGGTTGAATGTGTTTCCACTTGCTCTGCCATCTTTGCGCGCAAGACAAAACGACATCATTCCATTAGCTAAGCTATTTATTGAAAAATATACGGCCGAAAAGCCAGTCCCCAGTTTGAGCGAGGATGCCAGCTATACACTTCAACGCTATGAGTGGCCCGGCAATGTTCGCGAACTTGAAAATGTAATTCAACGAGCTTTGATTCTCTGTGATGGTGTTGAAGTCAGTAACGAAGATCTTCATTTCGAAAGCGAGAATGAAGAAGACAGCTCAATACTCCCATTTCCACTGGAGACAGAATCAAGTCTTAACAATGATCTTAAGGTAAAAGAATTCGATTTGATAGTGAATGCATTGCAAGAGTCAGGTGGAAGCAAGAAAGCAGCATCTCAATTGCTCGGTATCAGTCCGAGGACATTGCGCTATAAGCTGGCGAGAATGCGTGAAAATAATCTTTTTATTCCAGGTGAAAAATAATCAGAAAAGGTAGGTGGTCAAAATGAATACGACGAATGTTGATCAGGTTCTGATGCAGATGCGGGTATTAGCCGCGCAGGCAAAAGGCGTGCAGGATGTTTCAAACGTCGAGGCAAATGGTGGAGCTGATTTCTCTGACATGCTGGTGAAATCAATCGGTGCTGTGAATGAAAGTCAAAAAGCATCAGGTGAGCTGAAGCAACGTTTTGAAATGGGTGACGAAAGTATCAGCATGGTGGATGTGGCAGTTGCATCCGAAAAGGCAAAGATCGCATTCACCGCCATGAGCGAGGTGAGAAACAAGCTTGTTAAGGCATATCAAGATGTCATGAACATGCCCGTTTAATCGTTTGAGCAGGATTGAATAGATTATGGCACTCGTAAAAGCTGAAGATATCGGAAACCAGATCGAAGGCATGAGCAATCTGCCTCTGTTCAAGCAGATTGGAATGATGATTGCGTTTGCCGCTACGGTTGCACTTGCAGTGGCGATTGTATTGCATGTGAAAGAACCCAGTTACCGCATGTTGTATGGCAGTTTGTCTGATCAGGAAGTAATGGAAATCACCACAGTGCTGGATCAAGCAGGAATTCGTTATGAAATAAATTCTAATACGAATGCGGTCCACGTCGATGGTAGCCGAGTTCATGAAGCAAGGATGAAACTTGCCGGTTTGGGCCTGCCTAAAGGCAGTGGCACCGGTTATGAGCTGCTGGATAAGGAACAGGGTTTTGGTACCAGCCAGTTTATTGAAACTGCAAGATATCAACGTGCCATTGAGGGCGAATTGTCTCGAACTATTTCTTCGTTAAACAATATTCAGAGTGCCCGGGTACATCTTGCTATCCCCAAACAATCAGCCTTTGTGCGTAATCGAAAAAAGGCCAGCGCCTCGGTGATGTTGAATTTGTATCAAGGCCGTTTGATTAGTAATGAACAGGCCAGTTCCATTGCCCATCTGGTTGCCTCAAGTGTGCCTAGTTTGGAGATGCAAGATGTAACAGTTGTTGATCAGAATGGGCGCCTATTGACACAGCCCGATGCCGACACTCACATAGGGCAATCCTCCACACAGTTTGAGTATCGTCAGAAACTGGAAGAGTACTATATCAAGCGCATTGAAGAAATTTTGGAACCTATCATAGGTGCCGGCAAGGTCAGAGCCCAAGTAATGGCTGATCTCGATTTTACAGTGACTGAGCAGACACATGAGTCTTACAACCCTGATTTGCCTTCAATCAGGAGTGAGCAGACCGTTGAAGAGAACAGCTCCTCAATGGCTGCACAAGGTGGCATACCTGGTGCGCTATCCAATCAGCCACCAGGCCCTGGTGTAATCGGATCGGATGTCGGTAATGGTGCTTCTGGTGCAGGTCCTAATAACAATAGCCGTAGAATTGTACGTAACTATGAGCTGGATAGGACAATCAGTCATACCAGGCACCAGAGCGGTAGAATAAAACGTTTATCAGTGGCAGTGGTGGTCGACAACAAGGCAGGAGAAGACGGGAGTGTCCCATTGACCGATGATGAAATTTCACGTCTTAACAGTCTTATCAAGGAATCCATTGGGTTTAATCCGGCGCGTGGTGACAGTGTCAATGTTATGAACGCACCTTTCCTGGTCGAAGCCGAGCCAGAACCATTACCTGAAACACCGTTGCTGGATCAGCCGTGGGTTTGGGATGCATTAAAGCAGGTGATTGGGTTGGGGGTCGTATTGTTCTTGGTCTTTGGTGTGTTGAAGCCGGTATTGAAAAATCTGGCGGAAAAGGGAGCCGCTAGCAAAAGTGAAACAGTTGTTCAACAAATTGCTGCCAACGGTCAGCCATTGGCAATCGATGGTGCCTCACCTGCCATGGCTGCGTTGTCAGGACCAACATCGTACGAACAAACGCTTGAGACAGCAAAATCAGTCGCTAAACAAGAACCACAGCGCGTAGCCCAAGTAGTCAAGGAATGGGTAGAAAAAGATGGCTGATGATAAAAAGAATGACAGTCTGACCGGGGCGGAGCGTGCGGCTATTCTGTTAATGAGTCTGGGTGAAAATGATGCCGCCCAGATTCTAAAACACATGGGGCCAAAAGAGGTGCAGAAAGTTGGTGTAGCGATGGCTAAGACCGCTAATGTGACCAAAGAAATTGTGTTTAATGTGGTCAGTGGTTTTGTGGGGGAAGTGGAAGATAAGGCTTCACTCGGTGGCTCGGAAGATTATATTAAGAGTGTTCTGAAGCAGGCCTTGGGTGATGACAAAGCCAACCAGGTGATTGACAGAATTCTAGTCGGCCACTCATCAAAAGGTTTGGAAGCCTTAAAATGGATGGAAGCCAAGGCGGTTGCAGAACTGATTCGTACCGAACATCCGCAGATCATAGCTATTGTGCTGTCTTATCTTGATGCTGATCATGCGGCGGCTGTGCTTGCCCTCATGCCTGAACGGGCACGTTCAGATACCATCATGCGCATAGCTTCCTTAGACGGTATTCAACCTACCGCGTTGAATGAACTGGATTCGATTCTGGAAAAACAGTTTTCCGGCAATAATGCAGTGCAGTCTTCGAGCGTAGGTGGCATGAAAACAGCAGCCAATATACTCAATTTCATGGACAGTTCAGTCGAGTCCGAGATCATGGATGAAGTCAAGGAAGCAGACTCAGAGCTGGGTCAGAATATCGAGGATCTGATGTTTGTCTTCGAAAACCTTTCCGAAATTGATGACCGCGGTATTCAGACATTACTCCGAGAAGTTTCATCTGAAACATTGGTATTGGCACTTAAAGCTGCTGATGAGGTATTGAAAGAAAAAATATTCAAGAACATGTCGAAGCGTGCCAGTGAAATGCTGCGTGATGACCTTGAGGCCCGCGGGCCGGTTAAGCTCTCGGATGTCGAAGGTGCGCAGAAAGAGATTCTGGCCATTGCGCGTCGCATGATGGAATCAGGTGAGCTTGCCATGGGCGGTAAGGGTGGCGAAGAGTATGTCTAAGCTCATCGACTGTGATGACACAGCTAGGGCATGGTCGCTTCCTGAAATCCAGGATGAATCGCGCAATAAAGCTGGTGTTTCGACCAGCAACAACAAAAAACTCGAAGGCGATTTAAATATAATCAAAAAACAAGCCTACCAGGAAGGGTTCAACAAAGGCCGGCAGGATGGCCGGGCAAGTGGACAGCAACAGGTTGACGAGACTATTCACTCGCTGGTGTCTGTACTGAATACTCTCGCTGTACCGCTGCAACAAACAAACGAGCGCTTGGAGGCTGAGTTAGTTAATTTGGCCGTTTCTATTGCAAAACAGATTGTGCGACGCGAATTGAAAACCGATCAGGGTCAAGTAGTCGCAGTGGTCAGAGAGGCATTATCGATTTTGCCTTCATCAGCACAGAATATCCGTGTCTATTTAAGTCCAGAGGACGCCGAGTTTGTTCGCCAGGTTATTCCACATAATGCCGGAGAACGTCACTGGGAGGTGGTGGATGATCCTGTGCTGACCAATGGAAGTTGCCGGGTTGAGACCGATGCAGCAGTGGTAGATGGCAGCTTTGAAAGTCGTATTGCCGCCATTGCAGCCGAGATTTTGGGTAGTGAACGTACTGATGCGTGATTCATTTAATGGTACGACAGATTTCTTTAGTGATTTACCCGAGCGATTGGCACGACGGACGGCGCAGCTTGAGCAAAAGATCCCGTTGACGGTCACGGGTAAGCTCACTCGTATGGTGGGATTGACCCTTGAGGCCGTCGGCATCCAGGCGGTCATCGGTGGCCGCTGTCTTGTGGTTCCACCCGTGGGTGATCCCGTAGAGGCTGAGGTGGTTGGTTTTGCGGGAGACAAAACCTATTTGATGCCGACTGGCGATATTCGCGGTTTGGTGCCCAATGCAAAAGTGATTCCCACCAATAAAGTATGCGAGGCGCCGGCTGGCATGTCCTTATTGGGGCGCGTTCTGGACGGCGCCGGGCGTCCGCTGGATAACAAAGGCAAACTCGATGTCGAGGCACGTGTGCCGCTCAACGGCAGACCCATTAACCCCTTGGCCAGACATCCGATTGATACACCACTGGATGTCGGCGTAGGGGCAATCAATGCCATGCTCACAGTTGGCCGCGGACAACGTATGGGGCTTTTTGCCGGTAGCGGCGTGGGTAAAAGTGTGTTGCTTGGCATGATGACCAAATATACAACGGCGGATGTGATTGTGGTTGGCCTGATCGGCGAACGTGGCCGTGAAGTAAAGGAGTTCATCGAAAATATTCTGGGTGAGACAGGCATGAAACGTTCTGTCGTGGTGGCGACACCGGCAGATAATTCTCCCCTGATGCGTCTGCATGGCGCCATGTTGGCCACCAGTATCGCCGAATATTTTCGCGATCAAGGTCTGCAGGTGTTGTTGCTAATGGATTCCCTCACCCGCTATGCCCAGGCACAACGTGAGATTGCCCTAGCCATCGGTGAGCCGCCGGCTACCAAGGGTTATCCACCGTCAGTGTTTGCCAAACTGCCGCAGCTGGTCGAGCGGGCCGGCAATGGCGATAAAGGCGGTGGTTCTATTACGGCGTTCTACACCGTTTTGACTGAAGGGGATGATCAGCAGGATCCAATCGCCGATGCCGCCCGGGCTATCCTGGATGGGCATATCGTATTATCCAGAGGGCTGGCTGAGATGGGGCATTATCCTGCCATCGATATCGAGGCCTCGATCAGTCGTGTCATGAATGAAATCGTCACGCCTGCACAGATGCAACAGGCCCGACAGCTGAAGCAGCTTTATTCCATCTATGAGCAAAATCGTGATCTGATCAGCGTCGGCGCCTATAGTCAGGGCAGTAATCCAAGGATTGACGAGGCAATTGCCTATTATCCTCGGATCATGGATTTTCTATCACAGAATATCGGCGAGGCAGTGCAGTTTGATCAGAGTCTAGCCGGGCTAGACTCTCTGTTTCAAACCTCATTATTGCCAGTGGCGGAAACACCGCCGCAATAATCATCCATGGAAAAATCCAAACGCATAGAGCCGATCGTAAATCTGGCAAAAAACTCTGAACGTGATGCGGTCAAGGCATTGGGCGAGGCGCTGCAAGCGTTAAACAGCCAGCTTGAACGGCGTGACCAATTGATCGCCTACAAGGCGGAATACGCTGAGCGATTGAGTTCTTCCGGCAGCTTGGGCATCAATGCACAACATCTGAATGAGTACCGCGAGTTTATCGATAAACTTGGGCAAGCCATTGAGCAACAGGATCAAATCGTAAGCCTGGCCAGGAATACGCTAGAGGAGAAAAAACGATTCTGGTTTGCCAAACGGGGCCGATCAAAGGCCTTAGATACGGTCCTCGATCGTTACCTCGAGAATGAGCAGAACCAGCTCGATAAAATAGAACAGAAAGAGCTTGATGATCGCAATAATCGACCTGGCCCCGCCTGAAAAATCTGCAATATAAGTAAGAAGTAAGCTCTTGTAGTCTCGGTTTTTAAATCTTGTGCAAGACTGCAGTGACAGTGCCATTTCAATCTAAAGCTCCCTTTTCTGATGCCGTTAATAAAGGTGTGATGTACGGCTGGTACGTAGCATATACAGAGGGATAGATGTCACAAGAGACCGAAACACCCAGTTTAAGTGCCGAAATTCTCGTCGAGTGCAACGATGTGCTGGACGTGTCCGTGGTATCCGATTTCAAATCGCTGTTGCAACAGGCCTCTGGCCAAAATAGCCCAATTGTACTGGATGCTTCGCAACTGGAACGGGTTGATGGTGCCGCCCTTCAGTTGATGACCGCTTTTTTTCTCGAAGCGCAGGAGTCCGGGCTGAACGTAGCGTGGCGCAGTCCCAGCAAAGCATTGCAATGGGCCGCAGAATTAACCGGTCTGAAACAGATTCTCCATTTGTAGTAAACGATCCAGTTCCAGAGTGATGAAACAAGGAAACTAGGGGATAAAAATGCCAACAATACTCGCTGTTGATGATTCCGCATCTATGCGCCAGATGGTGTCCTTTACGCTAAAAAGCGCCGGTTTCGAAGTGATCGATGCGGTAGATGGTATAGATGCACTGGGTAAAGCGAAAACAGGCAAGGTCGACCTTGTTCTGACCGATGTCAACATGCCAAGGATGGATGGAATTTGTCTCATCAAAGAACTCAGAGCGCTACCAAATTACAAGTTTACGCCAATCTTGATGTTGACGACTGAGTCTGGCGTTGAAAAAAAGGGCGAAGGTAAAAGTGCGGGTGCGACGGGCTGGATTGTAAAACCATTCAATCCTGATCAATTACTGGCTACCATCAAAAAAGTTCTAGGTTAGTCCATGAGTATCGATATTAGCCAGTTTTTGGAAACTTTCTATGAGGAAAGTTTTGAGGGGCTCGATACCATGGAGACAGAACTGCTAAGGCTTGTACCCGGTGAAGTGGATAGCGAATCCATCAACACCATTTTTCGTGCTGCACACTCCATCAAAGGCGGTAGCGGCACATTTGGCCTAATGGCGGTCGCCGATTTTACCCATGTATTGGAAACTCTGCTGGATGAAATGCGTGATGGACGCCGTTATGTAACACAGCAGGCAAAAGATCTGATGTTGGCATCGGTTGACGTACTACGCGATATGCTCAGTTGTCTGCGTAATGGTACCGAAATCGATGCTGTACGGGTGGCTGAGGTGCATGGCCAACTTGAAGCTTTGTTTAAGGGAACACTGGAAGAGGCTGATCAAGTTGCTGAATCAGTATCTTTTCAGGAGGATTCAAACACGAGTGATTTACCAAAAACCACTCAAGAATCTGGCTGGATAATTCACTTCAAACCCTATTCGCATTTGTTCAAAACAGGTAATGACCCAGTTCGCATTCTCAGGGAGCTGGCTGAGCTCGGCGAAATGCAGGCCGAAGCCTTGCTTGATGGGTTACCGGAATTTGATTTACTCGACCCGGAAGAGAGTTATTTTGCTTGGACAATAACGCTTGATGGGAATATCACCGAAGAGCAAATTAACGAGGTATTTGCCTGGGTTGATGATGATTGTGAACTGAAGATCGAAAAGGTTGAGACTGATTCAAATGCTATTGAGCCTGTTGCACTCCCGGAAACAATTGCGCTGGAAGAGATTCAGGTGGAGCCTATCCCAGTCAACAAGGTGTCTGAAACAGCAACGGCACCAGTAGAAAAGCCTCAAGTCCCTACGCTTGCCCCGAAACCTGCCGACACCAGTAGTGCGAATGCGGCTCGAAAGACACAAAGTACAGAATCTGGCTCGATCCGGGTCGGCATTGATAAGGTTGATGCCCTGATCAATATGGTCGGTGAGTTGGTGATCACCCAGTCTATGTTGAATCAACTCGGTGAGGATTTTTCCATGGAGCGAGTGCAGCGGCTGCAAGAAGGATTGGCAGAGCTGGAGCATCATACACGAGAGCTACAGGAAAATGTCATGCGCATTCGCATGCTTCCTATCAGCTTTTCGTTTAACCGCTTTCCCAGGTTGGTTCACGACTTGAGCAGCAAGCTGAATAAAAAGGTTGAATTGAAGATGTCGGGTGAGCAAACCGAGCTCGACAAAACTGTGATGGAAAAAATTGGTGATCCACTTATTCATCTGGTCCGAAACTCTTTGGATCATGGCATTGAATCTCCCGCCGAGAGAAAAGCAAACGGAAAGCCAGAGAAAGGCGTGCTTCATCTTAATGCCTACCATCAGGGCGGCAATATTGTTATTGAGATTCATGACGATGGCGCAGGCCTCGATACAGACAAGATATTAAAGAAGGCAATCGAGAAAGGCTTGGTGGGTGACAATGAAGAAATGTCAAAGGAAAAAATTCATGAACTAATTTTCGCGCCAGGTTTTTCAACTGCACAAGAGGTCAGTGACGTCTCGGGTCGCGGTGTTGGTATGGATGTAGTCAAACGCAACATCAAGGATTTGGGTGGTGTGGTGGAAGTGAGTTCGGAGCGGGGAGTGGGCTCCACCTTTACTATCCGTTTACCACTGACGCTCGCCATCTTAGACGGCCAGTTAGTCAAAATTGGTGATGAAACCTATGTGGTACCGTTGATATCAATTATCGAATCACTGCAGATCAAGGCCGAAAGCGTTAATTCAATCGCAGGCGGCGCAGAGCTTTATAAGTTACGTGAAGACTATTTGCCAATCATCCGTATGCATGAAGTGTTTGATATCAAGTCCAATAACACCGAGTTGGTCAACGGGTTGTTAGTTGTGGTTGAGGGTGATGGTCAACTTGCCGGAATTTTTGTTGATGATCTATTGGGGCAGCAGCAGGTGGTGATCAAGAGTCTCGAATCAAATTATCAGAAGGTGAATGGTTTATCCGGGGCGACGATTTTGGGTGATGGTACGGTAGCACTAATTTTGGATGTTCCCGGTCTGATTGAACTTTCCAGGGAAAGAGTCAAGTCAATCACTGTTGAAACAGCAGTCGCCTAGCGTTAACAGGAGAGTTGAATGAACATGATCCAGGGCCTGGATATGAATATGGTGGGTGATACTGGTGAAGATGAGCAGTATCTAACCTTCATGCTTGCCGGAGAAGAGTATGGTGTTGACATCCTGCGTGTGCAGGAAATAAAAGGCTGGGACAATGTCACCCCAATTCCTAACACACCTAAGTATATAAAAGGTGTGATCAACCTTCGCGGCACGATCGTGCCGATTATTGATCTTAGAGAACGTTTTTCGCTTGAAAGCGTCTCGTATGGTCCAACCACCGTTGTCATCGTGTTGAAAGTGAACAGCGACAAAGGCAGTAGAACTATGGGGATCGTGGTAGATGCCGTGTCTGAGGTGTATAACATTTCAGAAGAAGACCTCAAGCCTGCTCCCGATTTTGGCCAGGCAATAAGTACAGACTTTGTCATGGGTCTGGCTACTGTCGAAGATCAGATGATTATTATTCTTGATATCGATCATCTGCTTAATTCAAGTGTTTTGAATTCGGTGGTTGCAGAAGCGGATAAGGCATAGCAGTAATCTATCCATAGATTTATAGCTGAGTTTGGTACAAAGCTATCAGTAATAAACGCCAGGAAAAAACGCAATGTCAAAGGAGTTCGAGTTTACCGACAGTGATTTTCAAAAAATTAGAAAACTGGTACTTGAACATACTGGTATCTGCTTGTCAGATATCAAACAGGAAATGGTTTACAGCCGTCTTGCACGTAGATTGCGTCAGCTAAATTTAGCGACGTTCAAAGATTATCTTGAACTTTTACAAAAATCTGACAGTGAAGAAATAGTCAGCTTCATCAATTCCATTACTACTAACCTGACCTCATTTTTTCGCGAACAACATCATTTCGATTACCTAAAAAGTAAGCTCTTACCCGGATTGATGCAGCGCAATGCCGATACCCGAAAAATCAGGATCTGGTCAGCTGGATGTTCCACTGGGGAAGAGCCCTATAGCCTGGCAATCACGATAAAAGAAACGATTCCTGACAATCTTGGCTGGGACGTTAAGATTCTTGCCACCGATCTTGATACTGATGTTCTAGCTACCGGAAGAGAAGGAATCTATAGTCTTGAACGTGTGAACGGCTTGCCTGCCTCAACCCTGAAACGATGGTTTTACAAGGGTAAAGGTGCTCGTTTAGGCATGGTGAAGGCATCCAGTGAGCTGAGAGACATGATTATGTTCAAGCAGCTTAATCTGATGGGAGACTGGCCAGTGAAGGCTGGTATCGACATTATTTTCTGTCGTAATGTGGTGATCTATTTTGACAAGCCAACCCAGAGGCGATTATTTGACAGATATGCCAACACTCTTAAGGATAATGGCTATTTGTTTGTTGGCCACTCAGAGACGTTGTACAAAGTCTCAGACCGATTCAAATTGCTCGGCAAGACTATTTATAAAAGGACAATGTAAATGTCGCCGGTGCATGACAGAAATTTCGAAAACACAGCGACAAGAAAAGGGCGGCAGCCGCGCTCCTTGGCTGGGTTTTCGAGTATTAACCGCTACTGGGATAAGGTGCATGAGCTTTATGCCGCCAAGATTTTGCCTGGTGAATATTATGTCACTCTGCATGGCGAAATGATTGTTACAGTTCTGGGGTCTTGTGTCTCAGCGTGCATCCGAGATCGGGTGTTCGGGATTGGCGGAATGAATCATTTTATGCTGCCAATCGGAACAGAGGGTGGCAGCACTAACCAACAGTGGAATTGTGCGGCAACTCGCTATGGAAATTTCGCCATGGAGGCATTGATCAACGATATTTTGAAGAATGGCGGAAGACGAGAGAACCTTGAGGTTAAGGTGTTTGGGGGCGGTATGATATTGGAACACATGACCAATATCGGAAAAATGAATATTTCGTTTGTACATGATTTTATTAAAACAGAATCACTCAACTTGTTAGCCGAAGATCTGGGTGACGTGTACCCACGTAAGGTGCATTACTTTCCACATAACGGAAAAGTAAAGATGAAAAAACTTCGCTCGATGCACAATACTAGCATTATTGAACGCGAAACCAATTATTTAGACAGCCTTGAAACCAAACCGATTGAAGGAGAAATTGATCTTTTCTGATCAGAATAACAGGCATGGATAAGATCAAGGTATTAATTGTTGACGACTCCGCCCTTGTTAGGAGGCTGCTGAGTGAGATGATCGGCAGTGAACAGAGTATTGAAGTCGTGGGTGCCGCTGCTGATCCTTACATCGCTCGTAAAAAGATCAAGGAGCTCAATCCCGATGTTTTGACGCTGGACGTGGAAATGCCGCGCATGGATGGACTGACCTTTCTACACAACCTGATGCGCCTACATCCGATGCCGGTAGTGATGGTCTCATCTCTAACCGAGCAGGGGGCCGAAGTAACTCTGCGGGCACTCGAGATGGGGGCAATCGATTTTATCACCAAGCCGAAAATCGATTTGGCTGAAGGCTTGAACGAGTATCGTGATGAATTGATCGAAAAGATTAAAACTGCAGCAAATGTAAGCAAAACTGCCTTGCTAATGCGGTCATCCACGCTCAAGGTTCCACAGAAGCACACCGCGGATGCTGTGATCGAAAAGAAAGCGCCCAGACAGTACCGCACAACAGATAGGCTGATTGCGATTGGTGCCTCGACTGGTGGCACCGAGGCAATTAAAGATGTACTGATAGATATGCCGCCGGATTCGCCCGGTATTGTCATTACCCAACATATTCCCGAAGGATTCAGTGAGCCCTTTGCCAAACGCGTGGACAAGCTCTGTGTTATTAAGGTTAAAGAGGCAGAGGATGGTGAACCGATTTTGCCAGGTCATGCTTATATAGCGCCGGGCAATTTCCATTTGATGGTGATCAGAGACGGGGCAAAATACCGTTGCATGATTAACGATGGCCCACCAGTTAACCGGCATAAACCATCAGTTGACGTGTTGTTTAGAACGGTGGCACAAAATGCAGGGCCCAATGCTGTGGGTGTGATTCTGACGGGTATGGGGGATGATGGTGCTGATGGTTTGTATGAAATGCATCAGGCAGGTGCCAAAACTATCGCCCAGGATGAGAAGACCAGTGTTGTTTGGGGAATGCCGGGAGAGGCAATAAAGCGGGGCGGTGTGGATTTCATCCTGCCGCTCGGCAAGGTGTGCCGTAAGATGATGGGCCTGATTTGAGAATAGCTTTGGGGTAAGCGGCATAACAGGGCTTAATTGGTACGTTAATTGCTAATTATAATTACAAAGTTAACGAACAGCTGAGACCATGGAAACACATACTCCAAATATGCCATTTATTTTTAACATGCCTGTGACCGCACAAGGTGGCTCGCCAGTCCTCGGTAATGGTTCACAACATACTGATTTAGCAGATGAAAGTGGGGCGATATCATTTCTTCAATCGCTCCAAAATCTCGTATCTGAGCTGCAACTCTCTGGTCAGGAACGCGAAGCCGGCAGCCTGAGCACGGCCATAGAACAACTGATATCTGATCAAGCGGCAAATACGAACATGGAATTGCCACTTGCCGAGGGGCAAGTAATTGCCGCTCAAGAACAGACTGAAATGGCGGTTGCTTTGAGTTTGCCCATCTCAATTGATTCCCTGTTGCAACAAATACAGCAGCGACTCACAACTGGATCAGATGAGCTGGATCCAGCTTTGAGAGCCCGTATCACCGCCCTGGCAACAACGCAGGCTAATACAGTTGAGGCAGGCAACATCAACTCATCCGTATCACAGATAAATACAATTGATTTAATGAGGCAAGTGAGTCACCTCAATCAAAGCTTACCTCAAGTGAATACAGCTGGTTCGATGGCTCAGTTGGACAATCTGAATCAAGCCTTGCCTGTCGCTACCATGACTTTGCAACAGCAGGTAAAACCAGTTGAGACGAAACAGATCAAAGATCTAGAAAATTCTCCACTGTTAAACCGTGACGTAGCGTTTAATGCCAATACAGCTACAATCACAACTGCGATGCCAAGCGCTGTACTAATAGAGCGCGCATTGTTAAATATGAATCAGGCTGGCCACCAGGCAAGCGCTGAGTTGTTGAGTGCGACTGATACACCTCTTGAATCACTTGCTTTGCTACAACCAGGGAGTTTGAATCGTACTGGTGTCCAGAGCGGTATTGCTGAAACACGGCCACAACAGACAATGCTTCACGTTCCCCTGACCGACCCGCAATGGCAGGCAGATTTGAGTAACAAGATTGTCATGCTTGCCAAGGGGGCCGGACCGGGCCAGGCTCAGGTTGCGGAGATTCGTCTTAATCCAGCGCATATGGGGCCAATCGAGGTTCGTGTGGTGATGAATGATGACCAGGCCTCTGTCACTTTTACAGCTCAACATGGCGCTGTGCGTGATGCAATTGACTCCTCACTGCCGCGTCTACGTGAAATGTTTACCAGCTCGGGGTTGTTGTTGTCGGATACCGAGGTCTCAGATCAGTCCCTGTATGATCGCCGTCAGAATGAGAATCAGGATCCGGCTGAGAGGGGTCAACAACATTCAGACTCGGAACTTCATCTTGAAGCTGAGTCTGAGCAACCTATCGCGCAAATGAGTCTTATCGATCTCGCCGCACGTAACGCTCTAGACATCTACGCCTGAGAGCGCTTACAAACTTAAACATCATGTCATCCGTATGGCCTGATGCCGCTTTCTTGTCGTTGCTTTTCTCAATAGCCTGCTTAAGCAAGTCAAAATGCCGTCACTCTTGATGGTGTCCTGTTTTAACTAACTGTTTTTATTGAAATATATCTGTGGCACGTTAATTGCTTTTTCTCAATAGATAATTTTTTAGCTCGAGGAATAAGCGATGGCAGATGAAGAAGAAAGCAAACCAGCCAAAAAGGGCGGGGCAAAGAAATTAATTATTATGGTGTTCGCCGCGCTTGTTCTTGTGGGCTCAGGTGTGGGGGGCTCACTCTATTTTACAGGCATGCTTGGCGGTGCTGGCAAGGCTGACGAAGAGGAGGCCCACGAAGAAAAAGAAGTCAAAAAAGTACCGATTTATTTCGCCTTCCCCAAAGCCTTTACTGTCAACTTTGAAACGGCAGATGGGTTGCGTTTTCTGCAAGTCAAGATGGAGTTGATGTCATTTCAACAGGAAGCCATCGACGCGGTAGAGACACATCTACCTTTAATCAAAAATAACATCATCCTCATGTTGAGCAATCAGTCATACGACCACATGATCACTTCTGAAGGAAAAGATGATATCCGCGCTGCGGCCCTGAAGGAGATACAAGGTATTTTGAAAAAATACCTTGTAGAAGCAAAGATCGAAGAGGTTTATTTCACTAACTTTGTAATGCAATAAAACTATGTCAGTCAACGATCTCTTATCACAAGACGAAATTGATGCGCTCCTCCACGGCGTAGATGGGGGTGACATTGAGCCCGAAGAAGATATCTTCGATGGTGAAGCAAAGTCATATGACTTCACCAGCCAGGATAGAATTGTCCGTGGGCGAATGCCTACCCTTGAAATGATCAATGAGCGCTTTGCCCGTTATTTTAGAACTAGCCTATTCAACATGCTGCGACGTTCGCCAGAGATCGCTGTTAGTGGTGTACAAATGCTTAAATTTGCTGAATATGTACACACCTTGTTTGTACCGACCAGTCTAAATCTCGTCAACATTCAACCATTACGTGGAACAGCATTATTTGTGTTTGATCCAAAATTAGTCTTTATCTCGGTAGATAACTTCTTTGGTGGTAGCGGAAAATTTTATAACAAAATCGAAGGGCGTGAATTTACTAAGACTGAAAATAGGGTCATTGAAATCATGTTGAAACAGGCATTTACAGATATGAAACAGGCCTGGGCTCCTGTCATGAATATGGATTTTGAGTATCAAAGCTCTGAAGTCAACCCGCATTTTGCCAATATCGTTAGCCCAACCGAAGTGGTAGTTATCAGCACTTTTCACATAGAGCTCGACGGCGGTGGTGGTGATATCCACGTCACCATTCCATATTCCATGCTCGAGCCAATTCGTGAATTGCTCGATGCCGGTACTATGAGTGATCGCAGCGAGGTGGATGAACGATGGACCAGCGCCTTGATAGAGGATGTCAAGTTGGCTGATATCGATTTGAAAAGCGTACTAACCGAAGTAGATGTTAGCCTCAAAGAAGTGCTCAATATGAAAAAGGGTGACATCATTCCCTTCGATTTCCCCGAGACCGTCACACTGACAACCGAAGATGATGTGCCCGTGTATCGTGGAAAATTCGGCGTACACGAAAACTATAATGCCATTCGTATTACCGAGCCGGTCAAAATAAACCTTCCCGTAGTTTCCCAGGCAGGAGCTGAAAAATGAATGATGAAACAGAAAACCTGGACGTCAGCGCTGACGATGCCGCAGCTGAAGATGCATGGGCTGCTGCTCTTGCCGAACAGGAAGAATCTGAAACCGAAGGGGTTGAAGCCGAACCAGCACAGTTGGATGAATTTGCTGCAGGGCCAGCTCAGCTTTCTGGTGAAGAGAATCTGGAAGTCATTCTTGATATACCAGTTACGATTTCAATGGAAATCGGCCGCACAAAAATCAGCATTCGAAACCTGTTGCAGCTGAACCAGGGTTCGGTGGTTGAACTCGATAGATTGGCGGGAGAACCCATGGATGTGTTGGTCAACGGCACGCTCATCGCCCATGGCGAAGTTGTGGTGGTGAATGAGAAATTCGGTATACGTCTGACTGATGTCATTAGCGCGCAAGAACGTATCAAGAAGCTTAAATAAAAAGGTGGGGTTGTTGTGAAATTTATGCGAAACATCGCCGCGCTTTTTACTAAGGCAATCATTGTTGGTTTTAGTCTGTTGCCATCAACATCTGCGCTTGCTGAAGAAAAGCTTGAACCAATCCAAAAAGGCTTGCCGCACAGTTCCAGCGAACAAATGATCAAGATGGTGCTGGGTCTGCTGTTTGTTTTAGTGCTTATCTTCTTTCTCGCCTGGCTATTTAAAAGATTTTTAGGTGTAGGTCTTATTGCCAACGCCAAACTACGTGCTATTGCAGGCGTTTCCGTCGGTCAGAAAGAACGTGTGGTGCTGGTGCAGGTAGGGGAGCGCCAGATCTTAGTGGGTGTTTCGCCGGGTCAAGTCAATATGCTACATGCGTTGGAAAAAGGTGAAGAGGTCAGGCTTTCAGATGAGCCGAACAAAGGCATGTTTGCAGAGAAGTTCAAGCAGAGTATTTCGAGGCTGGATAAAAAATGAAACGCTTGCTGCCATTATTATTGATGTTTATGCCTGCAGCAGTGTTTGCTCAGCCTGGCCTTGATGCCCTTTCCATGACCGTGAATCAGGATGGGACTGAGACCTACTCATTGAGTATTCAGGTCTTGATCCTGATGACACTAATGACTTTTATCCCAGCCGGTGTGTTGGCCATGACCAGTTTTGCCCGCATTGTGATCGTGTTGGCTTTGCTTCGTCAAGCTCTCGGCACTATGTCTACACCGACTAATCAGATCATCGTTGGATTGGCTTTGTTTATGACCTTTTTCGTTATGGCGCCAGTGTTTGATCGTGTCTATAACGAGTCTTTCAGTCCATACATGAATGAGGAACTTTCCAGTGAAGATGCGCTGATGCGCGCGGCCCAGCCTTTTAAGCGTTTTATGCTTGATCAGGTGCGTGAGACCGACCTTGTCTTGTTCACCGACATGTCGGGCACTGTGGTTAACGAAGAGACATATGAGGATGTACCCTTTTCAGTGTTGGTGCCAGCATTTCTTACCAGCGAATTGAAAACTGCATTTCAGATCGGTTTCATGATTTTTATTCCATTTCTGATTATCGATCTAGTGGTAGCGAGCGTGTTGATGGCGATGGGCATGATGATGCTGTCACCGCTGATCATCTCATTACCATTCAAGATCATGATGTTTGTGTTGGTCGATGGCTGGGTGCTGATACTGGGCACGCTGGCGTCAAGTTTTTATGTAGCCTGACGGGAGTGTGTGATGACACCTGAAGTTGTTCTGGATATAGGCAGGCAGGCGCTGGAGTTATTAACTGTAATGGTGATGGTGATTTTATTGCCGGCTCTGGCAATTGGTTTGTTGGTGAGCGTATTTCAGGCTGCCACTCAGGTGAATGAAGCTACTTTGAGTTTTATCCCGAAACTGTTGGTGACGTTTGGCGTAATCATGCTGGCAGGCCCCTGGATTCTGAATATGATGGTGAATTATATGCAGCGCCTAATCACGGATATCCCGACGGTGATAGGGTAGGTTCGTGAATGTCCTGTATGAGCAACTTGTCAACGAATTGATCTGGTACTTGTTGCCATTTTTCAGAGTGGCTGCGTTTATAGTCGCCGCGCCAATTTTTAGCACCAGCATGGTCCCGATGAAAATACGGCTGATCATCGCCGTTTCCATTTCAATCGCTATCTTTCCTAGTTTGACTCCAACTAGTCAGCTTGATCCTGTTTCGTTGGATATGTTTTTGATGATTTTGCAGCAGATTCTGATCGGTGTTTCATTAGGGTTTGTCATGCAATTCATTTTTGCTGCGGTGGTCAACGGTGGTCAGTTGATTGGAATGCAGATGGGGCTCGGATTCGCTCAGATGATGGATCCTCAGACAGGTGTCAATGTGCCGGTGGTGAGTCAGTTCTACAATATCATTGCAGTGTTGTTGTTTTTGTCAATTAATGGCCATTTGGTGTTGTTGCAGATTGTTGCTGAAAGCTTTGACTTAATACCGGTGGATGGTTCAGGTTTGTCTATGTCAGGCATTGAGTCGCTGGTGTTCTTTTCCAGTTGGATGTTTTCGGGTGCCTTGATCATGGTGCTGCCGGCGGTGGTGTCGCTGTTGATGATTAATATGGTGATGGGGGTGATCACCCGTGCCACGCCGCAAATGAATATTTTCGCCATCGGTTTTTCCATCACTATTACCGCCGGTTTTGTGGTGATTATGGTGACCCTCTCTACAGCCTTGCCTCAGTTGGCTTTGTTGTTTAATGAGGGTTTTATGTTTATGCGCGAACTGTTGAATAGTTAACGGGCCCTAGTTATGGCAGAGTCATCAGACGGTCAGGAGAAAACCGAAGAGCCCACCCCCAAACGCCTAAACGAGGCGCGGGAAAAGGGGCAGGTGGCACGTTCGCGCGAGTTGACCACTACGATTATGTTGTTGAGCAGCTCACTTGGTTTGCTCGCCTTTGGCCCGATGATCGTATCGGGCCTGGGGACAGTGATGTTGAACAGCTTCGACATTAAGCGTGCCCATGTTTTTGACACCAAGTACATGCTTGAAACTTTTCTTGATTCGGTCTCTCATGCCTTAGTGACTATTGCTCCCTTTTTGGTATTGCTGGTGGTTGCAGCGATCACCGGTTCTATTCTAATGAGTGGCTGGAATTTCAGTGTAAAGGCCTTGGCGGTTAAGTTTTCAAAACTCAATCCGCTCTCGGGCATCAAGCGGATATTCGGGCCGCAGGGATTAATGGAGCTGGGCAAGGCACTGGCTAAGTTTTTTGTCATTTCAGCTGTGGGTATTGTTGTGTTGTATGCCTCCACTGATCCAGTAATGGGACTTGGATTGGAACCGGTCAAGCAGGCCATCGCCCATTCGGGAGAGTTGCTTTTCTGGGGGTTTGCAGCGGTGAGTTTAGCCATGATTGTTGTCGCTGCCGCAGATGTACCTTTTCAGCTTTGGAACCACAAACGCCAGCTTAAGATGACCAAGCAGGAGGTCAAAAAAGAAAGCAAGGATACTGATGGTAGCCCTGAACTTAAGGGACGTATTCGTCGTACTCAGATGGAAATGGCCATGCGTCGCATGATGGAGGCGGTGCCAGAAGCAGATGTGGTGATCACTAACCCAACACACTTCTCTGTCGCCATCAAATATGATCAGGACAATATGCGCGCGCCCATTGTCGTGGCCAAGGGTGCTGACTTAGTCGCCTTTGAAATTAGAAAAATCGCCCAGGGCAATGACGTGCCGCTGATGTCATCACCGGCACTGGCACGTGCCATTTTCTTTACCACAGAGATCGATGATGAAGTGCCAGAAGGTCTTTACCTGGCTGTGGCCAGGGTGCTGGCCTATGTCTTCCATTTGAGACAGCAGTTTGACGGCACTCATCAGGCCCAAACCGAAATGAATGATTTACCCATTCCTGAAGACATGCAGTTTGATGCCAAAGGTAAACAGGAAAAATAGCCCAGGGAATGTAGTATGGAAAACGCTAAAAGTATGCCCGCCATTTCAGACCTGATCCGCATGGGTATGGGGGTTCCGTTGATGTTGTTGATGATGCTGGGCATGATGATTGTGCCGATGCCATCATTGGGTCTGGATGCGCTGTTTACCTTTAATATCTCTCTTTCCATGATCGTGTTGTTAGCCGTGATCTATACAAGGCGACCGCTTGAATTTGCCGTGTTTCCCACTGTGTTGTTGTTGGCCACCCTGTTACGTCTGGCCCTGAATGTCGCTTCGACCCGCGTGGTGTTGTTGGATGGCCATACCGGCACCGATGCTGCCGGTAAGGTGATCGAAGCCTTTGGTGAATTTGTTATTGGTGGTAACTATGCCGTCGGTTTAGTGGTGTTCGGTATTCTGGTCATTATCAATTTTGTTGTGGTGACCAAAGGTGCCGGGCGTGTCTCTGAAGTGTCTGCGCGTTTTACTTTGGACGCTATGCCAGGCAAGCAGATGGCGATTGATGCAGATTTGAATGCTGGCCTAATCGGACAAGAAGAAGCCCAAGTGCGGCGGCATGAGATAATCCAGGAAGCGGATTTTTATGGTTCCATGGATGGTGCCAGCAAGTTCGTGCGTGGCGATGCCATTGCGGGAATTCTGATTCTATTTATTAATATCATTGGCGGCCTTGCAATTGGTATTGCACAGCATGACATGCTGTTTGCTGAAGCGGTGCGCAATTATACTTTGCTTACCATTGGCGATGGCTTGGTGGCACAGATTCCGTCGCTGGTATTGTCAACTGCCACTGCCATCATCGTTACCCGTGTCTCCAGTTCTCAAGACATGGGCGGCCAAATTTTAGGGCAGTTGTTCGATGACCCTCGCGTGTTGATCGTCACCGCTTCTATTCTGGGGCTATTAGGTATTATTCCTGGCATGCCCAACCTGGCCTTCCTAACCCTGGCGACCGTGTTTGGCGGCAGCGCCTATTTGATGATTCAAAAGCGCCACCGCTTACAGATCGAAGCGGCAGTAGAGCCGGAGACCCCACCCGAACCCACCCCTGAGATAAAAGAGCTGGGTTGGGATGATGTCGTGCCGGTCGACACGCTCGGCCTAGAAGTGGGTTATCGACTGATCCCGTTGGTGGATAAAAATCAGGGCGGTCAATTGATGGGTAGGATCAAAGGTATTCGAAAGAAGCTGACCCAAGACCTAGGCTTTCTTATTCCCTCAGTTCACATTCGTGACAATCTTGAATTGTCACCCAATACCTATCGCATTACTTTGCTCGGCAATACAGTTGGCGAAGCCGACATTCACCCGGATCGTGAACTGGCTATCAACCCGGGTCAGGTTTACGGCACCTTACAGGGGATTCCAGGTAAAGATCCGGCCTTTGGTTTGGATGCCACCTGGATCGAAATATCTCAACGGGAACACGCACAGACCATGGGTTATACCGTGGTAGATCCCAGCACTGTTGTGGCCACACACCTGAGCCACATCATCGCCAGTCATGGTTATGAGTTGCTCGGTCGTGAAGAGGTACAGCAACTGCTCGATAATGTCGCTAAGGTGGCGCCGAAATTGGTTGAAGGCATTGTGCCCGATATCTTACCGCTCGGTGTGGTGGTGAAAGTGTTGCAAAGTTTGTTGGATGAGGGGATTCCGATCCGCGATATGCGCCGCATCGTCGAAACATTGGCGGACGAAGGCAGCAGGAGTCAAGACCCTGCTGTTTTAACGTCACAAGTGCGAATTGCACTGGGACGTTCAATTGTTCAGCAAATCAATGGCATAGCGCCCGAGTTGGCTGTGATCACTTTGGATCCATCATTGGAACAGTTATTGCTAGAGTCAGTTAGGACTGCAGGAAGTGGTGGTCTGGGTTTAGAGCCCGGTCTGGCGGAGAACATGTTTTCTTCTCTAGGCGAGGCGACACAGCGGCAAGAGATGAATGGCCTGCCGGCAGTGTTGTTGGTCTCAGCCATGATTAGACCCGTATTGGCGCGTTTGATCAAAGGATCCATTCCTGCATTGAAAGTACTCTCGTATAACGAGATACCGGATGACAAACAGATCAAGATTGTGGCGACAGTGGGTGGACAACAAACACCAGCCCTGGCTTAACAGGGCGACACACAAGGACGCTACGACTGATGCGGAAACGAGGTCAGTGAACGATGAAAATAAAACGTTTTTTTGCATCTGATGTGAGAAGCGCCATGCGCATGGTGAGGGAAGAGCTGGGCGAAGATGCTGTGATCCTATCAAACAGGCGCGTGAATGGTGGCATCGAGATAATCTCAGCTACCGACTATGACGAAAACATCCTGCGTCAGGATATTCAACAAGCACATGCGATAGAGGAAAATCAGGGTTTTGTGCATGCACCAAGTCAATCTGAAGCGGTTGCCGAAAAATCCAAGGAAAAACCCCAGATCATTTGGAGTCAAGAACCGACTCTTATGGAAATGCGCGGCGAGATCAAGACACTGCGTGGTTTGATGGAGACACAACTGGCCGGTCTTTCCATGCAAGAACAACAAATCCACAACCCTTTTCAATATGAACTCAAGCAGCGCCTAGCTCGATTTGGCCTTGGTAGCAGATTGACTAATGAGTTAATCGGGTCACTGACCAAAGATGGAAGCGAAGATGAATTATGGCGCCGCTTGCTGGGCAAGATCGCTGTTAAACTTTCCGTGACCGATGACGACATCCTCACACACGGCGGTGCTGTAGCATTGGTAGGCCCAACCGGTGTGGGTAAGACCACCACGGTAGCAAAATTGGCGGCACGTTTTGCCCTACGTCACGGTGCCCGCAGTGTTGCCCTAATCTCAACCGATAACTATCGCATCGGCGCACACGAACAGCTTAAGGCCTATGCCCGAATCCTCGATGTGCCGATCCGTTTTGCAAATTCGGCTGAGAACCTGCAATCCGCGTTGGATTATTTCTGCGACAAACGCCTGGTATTGATTGATACCGCAGGTATGAGCCAGCGTGATCTGCGTTTGTCGGAACAGTTTTCTGTGCTGAATGGCGAGCGTGATCGCGTGCGATCTTATTTGGTGGCATCAACCACCTCCCGTTTATCTGGATTGCAGGAAGTAGTGCGCGGTTACAAGAGGTTGGATTTGTCCGGCTGCATCCTGACTAAGGTGGACGAAAGTACATGTCTCGGGCATGCCCTGGATGTATTGATACAAAACCAACTGTCGGTTGCCTATGTGAGTGACGGACAACGGGTGCCGGAAGATTTGCAACCCGCCCGTGCGCATACTCTGGTGAGTCGTAGCGTGGCAGTGATGCAGGAGAGCACAGACCTGCTTGAAGATGAAATGAGTAGCATGCGCGTTGGTGAGGTTAGGCATTAATGCTGATGATGGAGACACAGATGGATCAAGCAGCAGGCCTAAGAAAAGTAAATAATTCGGGGCCGGTCAGGGTGATTGCCGTTGCCAGCGGCAAGGGCGGGGTCGGCAAGACCAATGTTTCCGTCAATTTGGCAGTGGCCATGGTGGCAGAGGGCAAAAAAGTCATGCTGCTGGATGCCGATCTGGGACTGGCAAATGTGGATATCATGCTGGGCTTACATCCCGAATATAACCTTTCTCATGTCATCAACGGTGAACGTACGCTGGAAGAGGTTATTGTGGAAGGACCGGGTGGATTACGGGTCGTGCCTGCGTCCTCTGGCACTCAGAACATGGCTGAACTCACACCGGCACAGCATGCCGGAATGATCCAAGCCTTCAGCGAAGTGGGACATGATCTGGATGTAATGATTATAGATACCGCGGCCGGCATCGCCGACTCGGTGATTAGTTTTAGTCGCGCAGCACAGGAAGTGATTGTAGTGGTGTGTGATGAACCTGCGTCCATCACGGACGCGTATGCCTTGATCAAGTTGTTAAACCGTGATTACGGAATTCAACGATTTAGGGTACTATCAAATATGGCTCACAGTATGCAAGAAGGGCGTGAGCTGTTTAATAAAATGGTAAAGGTTACTGATCGATTCCTCGATGTAACCTTGGATTTTATGGGAACCGTTCCCTATGATGAGTACCTGAGAAAGGCATTGCAGAAACAAAAAGCGGTGATTGAAGCCTATCCAAGGAGTAAAGCCGCGATGGCATTCAAGACTTTGGCAAAAAAAGCCGATAACTGGCCCATACCCAGAAGTGCTGGAGGGCATCTGGAATTTTTTGTCGAACGATTGATACAGAGTGCACAATAACCATGAAGGGGCGCTGCAATGAATGGACTCGCAATGTACAGCAACACTACGCAAACTACTAAGACTAAAACGACTAAAACGACTAAGACTAAAATGAATAGCAAGGATGATCTGGTTGTACAGCATGCACCGCTGGTCAAGCGCATCGCCTACCATCTGATGTGTCGCCTTCCGCCCAGTGTTCAGGCGGATGACTTGATCCAAGCCGGTATGATTGGTCTTCTCGAAGCGGCCCGGAATTATGATTCCGAACAGGGCGCCAGTTTTGAGACCTACGCAGGTATTCGAGTACGTGGTGCCATGCTTGACGAAATCCGCAAAAATGACTGGGCGCCACGTTCAGTGCATCGCAAAGCGCGTAAGGTAGCTGAGGCAGTGCGGCAGATCGAAAGCATGAAAGGCCGCGACGCGCGTGACAACGAGGTGGCTGAAGCACTGGAAATGTCGCTGAGTGAATATCACCAAACCTTGCAGGCAGCGAGCGGGTATCTAATGCTTAGTTTTGATGATCTAGGGGCCGACGATGAGGCGGTTGCCACCCATCTATCACAAGCCGCAGTAACGCCGTTTGATGGTTTGCAAAAAGAAGATTTCAAGCGCAGTCTGGCCGAAGCAATCGCGGGCTTGCCAGAGCGTGAACGCCTGGTCATGACGCTCTATTACGATGAAGAGCTCAACTTGCGTGAAATAGGCGCAGTGCTTGGCGTCAGTGAGTCACGCGTGAGTCAGATTCACAGCCAAGCATTGATACGTCTGCAGGCCCGTTTGGGTCAGTGGACAAAAAATGAATCTGAATAAGTAGACATTCTTCGTCTGATCCTACCAAGTTCATGAGTGTGCGGTGACCGGCTTTGCCGGGCCGCATGCAGGTTTTTCCTATTGTTTTCCTACTTTCAGCGCCATAAATATCTTCTCCTAAAAAAACGTCCTGTTTTTCCTGGATTCAAAGCTAAATATTTCCGCACAAGTGCAGATAACAGTAAAGAGATTATCGGGCACCGATAAAGATGAACTGCCTGAAAGCTCTTTTCAAGGGTCACTAGGTAAATGGAGGTTTCTAGTCTTGGACAAGAACATGAAAATCCTGATTGTGGATGATTTTTCTACAATGCGTAGGATCATCAAGAATCTTTTAAGAGATTTGGGGTTTAGTAATACCCAAGAGGCAGATGATGGCAACACTGCTTTGCCAAAACTGCAAACGGGTGAGTTTGATTTCCTGGTAACTGACTGGAATATGCCCGGCATGCAAGGGATTGATCTTCTCAAAGCGGTACGCGCCGACCCCAAATTGGCAAGCCTTCCTATTCTCATGGTTACAGCAGAAGCAAAGAAAGAGCAGATCGTTGAGGCAGCCCAGGCCGGCGTCAACGGTTACGTTGTTAAGCCTTTTACTGCAGCCACGCTAAAGGAAAAAATCGACAAGATTTTTGAGCGGATTGAAGCTAATCAGGGCTGATTGAATTGCGCGAGCAAAGGGATTTAAGAATGACTGAAAACGTGATTTGTAGTGATAAAGGCCTCGAGTTTGCAAAAAAACTGGTGGAGTGTATTGAGAAGGGCGATACAGAAGAAGCCACAAAAACACTGGAGGAACTTACCACGTTTCGGGAAAGCCCATTGTTTCAGGAGCTAGGCAAGCTGACCCGTGATTTGCATGACACCCTGATGGGGTTTCAGGTTGATTCCAAAATGGCATCAATGGCGCAAAATGATATTCCCGATGCCAAGGAGCGACTTAATCATGTCATCACAATGACTGAAGAGGCCGCCGACAAAACGCTTACTGCCGTGGAAAGTTCATTGTCATTAGCGGATGAGCTGAAGGAAAAGGCCTCAACACTTCAGGAAAACTGGGGCCGTTTTAGAAAGCGGGATATGGACGTGGATGAGTTTCGCTCTATGAGCGGAGAACTCGACGAGTTTTTCCAGTGGCTAAAAATCAATGGGCCTGAAATCAGCGCCAAGTTGTCAGATATTATGATGGCGCAGGGCTTTCAGGATCTGACCGGACAGATTATTCGCAGAGTCATCATACTGGTTCAGGATGTTGAAGAAGGTCTGGTGGGCCTGATTCGAGTGTCCGGCCAAAATATGATGACGCAGTCGCAAGGAACGCAGAAGAAAGAAAAGGACGGGCCGGATATCGAGGCGGTGGGCCCAGCAGTGCCAGGGGTCGACAAGGGTGACATCGTGTCAGGACAAGACGATGTTGATGACTTGTTATCCAGTCTTGGTTTCTGAGAATAACGGGGCGTTAGCAATATGGCAATTGATCTGAATGACGAAATATTGCAGGACTTCCTGGTTGAAGCTGGAGAAATACTTGAACTGCTAGGTGAGCAGTTGGTAGAGCTTGAACGAACGCCTGAAGACCTGGATCTGTTAAATGCGGTATTCCGCGGTTTTCACACGGTCAAGGGTGGCGCGGGGTTTTTGAGTCTGAATGCGCTAGTTGAAGTCTGCCACCGGGCAGAAGATGTATTTAATTTGCTGCGCCAGGGTGAGCGGCAAGTCAATCCTCAATTGATGGATGTGATCCTGCAGGTCACCGATGTGGTCAATGAGATGATGGATTGTATCCGTTCCGGTGAAGATCCAGCCGAGGCCGAACCAGCCTTGCTGCAAGCGCTCGAAGCGATCCTTAAGGATGAAGACGCGGGACAAGCACCAGCCGCCGAACCCGTGTTGGCACCTGAGCCGGTTGCTGAAGCTGAAGATGTTCCAGCAGCGGCAAAGGCGAGTTCATCAGATGAAGAAATTACAGAGGATGAATTCGAGGCATTGCTGGACGAGCTTCAGGGCAAGCCACAGGATCAGGGCGATGCGTCTGCTGCTGAGCCGGTGGCGGAGTCCTCTGCCAAACCCGGGGTTGATTCGGATGAAATCACTGAAGAAGAATTCGAGGCATTGCTTGACCAGTTGCAAGGCTCGGCTGCACCTGCAGATGATGCCTCCAAACCCGAGCAAGACGATGTCAAACCAGCTGCAGCTAAAAGTAGTTCAGATGAAATAACCGAGGATGAATTTGAAGCCTTGCTGGATGACCTTGATGCCAAGAAAAAGGATCAACCTGTCAAGCCAGCACCACAAGCTCAAGCGGCCAAGCCTGAACCTGTTTCTAAACCCAAGCCTGCCGCGGCTGCCAAACCAGCAAGCGAACCCGCAAAGGATAAACCTGCTGCACCCGCCAAGGCAGCAAAAGAAGCACCTGCGGCTGAGACCACTGTCAGGGTAGATACCAAGCGTCTCGATGACATCATGAACCTAGTAGGTGAATTGGTATTGGTGCGAAATCGCATGGCAACACTCAAATCCACCATGACAGCGGATGAAGAAGTTGCCAAGGCAATTGCCAACCTCGATC
>CALZIQ010000009.1 GCA_945787735.1 uncultured Chromatiaceae bacterium
CGTCTCGATGACATCATGAACCTAGTAGGTGAATTGGTATTGGTGCGAAATCGCATGGCAACACTCAAATCCACCATGACAGCGGATGAAGAAGTTGCCAAGGCAATTGCCAACCTCGATCTGGTGACGGCGGATTTGCAAAGCTCGGTGATGAAGACGCGCATGCAACCGATCAAAAAGGTATTTGGTCGTTTCCCCCGCGTTGTGCGTGATCTTGCCCGCAGTCTCAAAAAAGAAGTCAACCTAGAACTGATTGGGGAAGAAACTGATTTAGATAAGAATTTAGTCGAGGCGTTGGCAGATCCGCTGGTGCATCTGGTGCGCAATGCGGTTGATCACGGGGTTGAAATGCCGGACGAGCGCGAACAGGCAGGAAAATCGCGAGCTGGGACAGTGATATTGTCTGCTCAGCAAGAAGGCGACCATATTCTCTTGACCATTGATGACGACGGTAAAGGCATGGATGCCGATGTGTTGCGTCAGAAAGCAGTTGAAAAAGGTCTGATGGATGAGGATGGCGCAGCGCGCTTGGATGATAAGGCCTGCTACAACCTCATATTTGCGCCTGGTTTTTCCACCAAGACTGAGATTTCTGATGTCTCCGGTCGTGGTGTCGGCATGGATGTGGTCAAAACCAGAATTGCCCAGCTTAACGGCGCAGTGGAAATTGATTCTGTGTTGGGAAAAGGCAGCCGTATCATTATCAAACTGCCTTTAACCCTGGCCATTATGCCGACCTTGATGGTGGTGCTGGGCGGACAGGTATTTGCCTTGCCATTAGCGAATGTAAACGAAATTTTCGATATGGAATCGGCTAAACGCAGCACGGTAGATGGCAAGGAAGTTGTTATTATCCGCGATAAGGCGGTGCCCTTGGTGCGTTTGGGACGCTGGCTGGTGAATGGTAACGCCAAGTCGCCTGAACCTGCTGGCGATGGATTTGTAGTTGTCACCACGATTGGAAATCAACACATTGGCTGTGTTGTTGATCAGTTGGTAGGACAGGAGGAGGTTGTTATCAAGCCGCTCGGTGCCATGTTGCATGGCACAAAAGGTGTTTCCGGCGCCACAATCACCGGTAATGGAGGTATTGCACTGATACTCGACATGCCGGGGCTTATGGAAGCCTATGCCAGTAGGCTTTAGGAGATCACCATGCCGGTTAAGGTCTTGGTGGTTGATGATTCTTCCTTCTTCAGGCGACGACTGACAGAAATTTTAGGCAATGATAAGCATATTCAGGTTGTTGGTGTTGCAATCAATGGCCAGGAAGCCATCGACCAAGTCAAAAAGCTGAAGCCTGATGTCGTCACCATGGACATAGAAATGCCAGTGATGGATGGCATTACTGCCGTGCGTAAAATCATGCAGTCCAATCCACTTCCCATACTGATGTTTTCTTCCCTTACTACCGACGGTGCCAAAGCCACGCTTGATGCTTTGGATGCCGGGGCCACCGATTTTTTGCCCAAGCGTATGGAAGATATTTCACAGGATCGTGAATCGGCTAAGCGTCAGCTTTGCGCCCGGGTAAGGCTGTTAGGTGCACGGGGACTGAAAAAAGCAGTTGTCTCACCCATGCGTACACAACCAAAGGCCAGCGAGCCCACGCCTGTGGCGGGAGTGCGCCAGGGTAGGCATCGTTTGGTTATTTTGGGCACCTCCACGGGGGGACCTGTGGCCTTGCAAAAGGTGTTGACTGGACTGCCTGCCTCTTTTCCACAACCTATTCTGATTGTGCAGCATATGCCTGCCAGTTTTACCCCAGCGTTTGCCGAGCGCTTGAACAAGCTTTCCGAAATACACATTAAGGAGGCTAAAGATGGTGACTGCCCTAAGAAGGGCTATGCCTATCTTGCACCCGGCGGTAAGCAAATGCTGCTTGAGGATCAACGAGGCGTTGCAACGATCCGGATCGTCGAGAGCAAAGCAGGACTAACTTATAAGCCGAGTGTGGATGTGACATTCGGTTCGGCCGCCAAAATGTTTGGCGCTGATGTGCTGGCGGTGGTTATGACAGGCATGGGGGCGGATGGGCGCGAAGGTGCCAGGATGCTGAAGGCGCGGGGTTCTACAGTCTGGGCCCAGGACAAAGATTCCAGTGTTATCTATGGCATGCCTGGTGCCATCGCCGAGGCAGGGTTGGCCGATAAGATTCTTTCCCTCAATGCCATTTGCCCAAGCTTGGTGGAAGCCGTCTAAATTTCGTTTATGGATATTCTAACTATCATTGGTTTACTTGTCGGCTTTGCTGCCATCATAGGTGGCAATATCCTCGAAGGTGGACACACCAGTTCATTGGTACAGCTGACAGCGTTTCTGATTGTTGGCGGCGGCACCATCGGTGCGGTGATGGTGCAAACGCCGATCCCGGTTTTTATCCGTGGTTTGAAAATGTTTATCTGGATCTTCATGCCACCAAAGATCGAACAAAAAACGGCGGTGGAAAAGATTGTAGGTTGGAGCAATATCGCCCGAAAAGAAGGATTGTTGGGGCTCGAATCTTTGGTCGAATCTGAAACCGACGCGTTTGCCAAAAAGGGTTTGCAGCTGCTGGTCGATGGTAGCGAGCCTGAAGTTATTCGCAATATTCTCGAGGTAGAAATCGGCGTCAAAGAACATTTTGATATTCAGGCGGCCAAGATGTTTGAGGGCATGGGAGGCTATTCGCCGACCATCGGCATCATTGGTGCTGTGATGGGATTGATTCATGTCATGAACAACCTAGCGGATCCAAGCAAATTGGGAGCGGGGATTGCAGTCGCTTTTGTGGCGACGATCTATGGTGTGGGTCTGGCTAATCTTATCTTTCTTCCGGTTGCCAACAAACTCAAGGCGTTGATTCACGATCAGGCTCAGTTCCGTGAAATGGTAGTTGAAGGCGTCATTTCTATTGCCGAGGGTGAAAACCCGAGGAATATCGAAACCAAGCTGGATGGTTATCTGCAGTAATTAGAGACTGTTGGCACGCTTTTCACCTGCGCAGCAAACAAAGGCATGGATATTGCAATTCCCTCTCTGATTGTCACTTTTTTGACTCTTATACGAGTGCAAATTCCTTGTCGGGTTTGATATGGCGCGCAAAAAAAAGCAGGAAGAACATGTAAATCATGAACGTTGGCTGGTCTCCTATGCCGATTTCATTACGCTTCTGTTTGCCTTCTTTGTAGTGATGTACGCCCTCTCTTCAGTGAATGAGGGTAAATACCGTGTGCTTTCCGATTCACTCGAATCTGCTTTTCAAACCTCACCTAAAAGCATGGCGCCGATACAGATTGGTGAGACGCCTAAGACGGAAACACAAATTAAGCCCAACTTGTTAGAAAACACACCCAATTCACCGAATATAAAACCTGAAAAGCTGGAAGTAGATATCTCAGATATCAAACTCAGCAATACTGAGCGCGACCGCAAAAACCTGAACAAAATCCAGCGCAAACTGGAAAGATCATTTGGCAACATGATTGAAGACAAACAGGTATCGGTAAAACGTACTGGAAGGGGGCTGGAGGTCGAGATCAATTCATCCATACTATTTGATAGTGGCAGTGCATTGATTCAACCCCAGGCAGTAACTGTGTTAACTGACGTGGCTGATACGATCAAGAATTTCCCCAATGCGGTGAGAGTTGAAGGGTTTACCGATAATGTCCCGATTGAAACTGCTTCATTTCCATCCAACTGGGAATTATCAGCCGGGCGCGCTGCCAGCGTGGTGCACATCTTCAGTGATGAGGGGGTTGACCCGTTTCGTCTTGCTGCGATTGGTTATGGCGAGTATCGCCCGGTGGCATCGAACAGTACGCCTGAAGGGCGGTTGCGCAACCGGCGCGTGTTGTTAGTTATTCTTTCAGAGGCAGCTGAAAAACTCTATAACCTCGATAAAGTGATTGAGCTCGCTCCAGAAGTGGTGCGTGAACAGAATATCGACCTAGATGCACCGCCGGAGATAATCGAAATGCCGGTGATGACCGACATCGAGCCAGTACCGGAAGGCATGCCACAAGATTTGCCATTACGTGGGCGGGGCGGGCAGTCTGCCGACAGCAAGGAACAGAATCGTCTGATCAACATACTGGACACCCTCGAACTAGAGTCAAGTGAGCAGGGGGGCACGCCATGAAGGTATGGGCTGTGGCCAATCAAAAGGGCGGCGTGGGAAAGACCACTTCGGCTGTCAGCCTGGCGGGAATATTAACACAGCGAGGCCATCGGGTGCTGCTGATGGACATCGACCCCCACGGTTCGCTGACATCCTATTTTCGCTATAACCCGGATCAACTTGAGACCAGTATTTTTACCTTGTTCCAAAATCAGGCCATGCAGGCGGCTAAATTGATCCGGCCAACACGCTACGAAAACCTCCACATTTTGCCTGCGACCATGGGGCTGGCGACGCTGGATAGACAATTGGGTGCGCAAAGCGGCATGGGGCTGGTACTACACAGGGCTTTGAAGAGTCTGGCCGATCAATATGATTACGCCCTGATTGATTGCCCACCCATGCTGGGTGTTCTGATGGTAAATGCCATGGCCGCCTGTGACCACCTTATAATCCCAGTGCAGACCGAATTTCTCGCCCTCAAAGGTTTGGAGCGCATGTTGAAGACGCTGACCATGATCACTCGTTCCAGAAGCGTGCGGCTGCCCTATACCATCGTGCCGACAATGTTTGATCGCCGCACTCGCGCCTCGACCGAAACCTTGCGTGTATTACGTAACCGTTATGACAAAGATCTGTGGAACGCGGTCATCCCAGTGGATACCCAGTTTCGTGAAGCGAGCCGAATGGGTGTGCCCTTGCCGATTCTGATGCCACAGTCACGCGGCGCCGTGTCTTATATCCGGCTGCTTGATTTTCTTATCAGTCAATATGCCCATGAGCACCGCGTGGCCGCCATATGACAATGGATGAGAAAACAGAAACATCAACCATGGTCGAGCATGAACGGGCCCTGAAAGTCTATATCGATGCTCTATTGCTTGAGCCGGCGCTCGAGACATCAGTTGAAGAAAAGGTGGATAGCTCGCCGACCGAAATAGAAATAGTCACAGAGCAGCAATCAGATCAAGCGCTTGAGCAGCACGCGCTAAAACCAGACATATCATCACTGAGTGACGAGGTGTTGGAATGTCTTTTGTTTAAAGTGGCGGGCTTTTTGACGCTTGCCGTGCCGCTAGTACGGTTGAATGGCATCATGCAGTGGAATGGGGACGCCACCCATATCCCTGGTCACGCCGACTGGTTTCTAGGTTTGGTTTCGAATCGTGGACAGCAGGTGAAGGTAATTGATATTGCCAAATTCGTGATTCCCGAAAATCACAAATCCCGGCAGTCTGTCGAGGGTGAACGTAACTTCAAACATATGTTATTGATTGATGATGGAAAAATTGGTTTAGCCTGTGATGAACTGGGCCAGGTGGTAAAGATTAGTCATGAAAAAGTGCGCTGGCGAGAAGATCGCAGTAGCCGCCCATGGTTGGCGGGTACTTTGATTGAGCAAATGAGCGCCTTGCTCGATGTGGAGAAATTTACTGAGATGCTAAAGGATGACATCCCACTGGACGAAATATCATAGAGATACTAGGGAAGTGGTTGGGTAACAGTATTTTCATGTACAAGATCAACCAATTACAAATCGCCACACCAGGAGAAAGCTATGAACACCAGCGAACAGGCAGAAAATAATCCAGTAACTCAATGGGTGACTTTTCGCTTGGAGGAAGAAACGTATGGCGTCAACGTTATGCAGGTACAGGAAGTATTGCGCATGACGGAAATTGCCCCCGTCCCCGGTGCCCCCTCTTATGTATTGGGTATCATTAACCTGCGCGGAAATGTGGTGACGGTAATGGATACACGCAGCCGTTTTGCTTTGTCGCCGCATGAGCCCGATGATGCAACACGTATTGTGATTATTGAAGCTGAAGACCAAGTGGTCGGAATACTAGTAGATAGTGTTGCCGAGGTGGTTTATCTTAAGCAGTCAGATATAGAGATTGCGCCAAACGTCGGCAACGAAGAGAGCTCGCGTTATATTCAGGGCGTAGCAAACCGTGATGAAGGGCTGTTAATTCTGGTCGACCTGGATAAACTGTTGACCGATGAAGAGTGGAAGGAATTTGCCAGCATGTAAAGGCAACTGATTTTCTCTCGACTACCGCGGGAGAGCCTGATTGACAGGGAAACGTTGATGGCAGAAATAGACAACACAAACCCGTTAACACCAGTCTGGCCTCAGCGCCCGTCGCGTCGCGTCGAGGATGAAGACAAGGCTCAGGAAGAGCGCCCACGCAAGAAGCAGAAGCGGCAGGAACAGGGTGACAAAAAAGACGACAAGGATGATGGTTCGCCGCATATCGATGAATATGCATAAGCGGGCGAGGGATTGCTAAACGGAATGAACATTCTGATATTCATATCGATTACCTGTATTGTTGTACTTACTACGGCCTTAGTGCTACTAGCAATGAAGCAGTCACGCCTGCAACATGCACTGGCAGAAAATCAGGCCAAGACTGAACGATTAATGGATGAATTAAAGGCTTTGTATGCAGGTGCCGCCGGTCAAGGCAATCATATCGCTCGGCTTGAGACTCAGGTCAATTCTTTATCAGACCGGCAGGAGCAGCTCGATGTAAAAGACCCCACCAGCCAGAGTTATAGCGAAGCGATCGAGTTGATTCAGAACGGCGCCTCGATTGATGATTTAATGCGTCGAGGACTACGGCGTGAAGAAGCTGATCTGTTGATGCGCCTGCATGGCGAACAGTCGTTCGGTTAATTAAACCTCAGTCCCTTCAGTAACTCCCTGTTTACCTGAAACGTAATAGGCAAAGGCAATCACCTGCGCCACGGCCACATAAAGCATTTCTGGAATTTCGTCCCCCAGCTCGATTTGGGCCAAGGCGCTGACTAATACCTCGTTATCTTCCTGAATTGGGATGTTGTGTTCACGGGCAATGGCGAGTATCTGTTCGGCCAGATCGCCTTCACCTTTTGCGGTAAGCTTCGGCGCGCTTTTGCCATCCCACTTTAGTGCCACCGCTTTGGGTGGCTTGTTATTTTTGTGCTTACTCATGCTTTTACATCCAGAACAATATGTGGCATTGCGCTTGGTGCGCTGGGTGGGGGTCCATTGAAACACTGCAGTTCTGCAGCTTCAAGCCCGGATTGCTGATAGCGCTGTGTAAGATTGGCGATATGCTGGTTAAGTAGTTGTGTTGTTTCTTCACGCTCGGCCCAAAATAGGGTCGAAACTTTGTTTTCCACCAATCTTAACTTCGCATGGAGTGGGCCAAGCCCCTCCAGATCAAAGGCCAGGCTGATGCTCCAGGCATGGCCGCGTTCTTCGTCGTCATGTTGATTTGGTTTTTCTTCTTCAATCACAATGTCGAACAGATCGATCTGTTGATTGTTTCGTATCGGTAACTCAAAGGCTAGATTGGTATTGCTTTGCTCAGTACCAGATAGTGAGGCCGCCTGATGAAGTTGTGTGCGCGCCAGGGAAGCCTCGCTCTGTTTTCCAAGTTCTAGCAATAATAGTTGTAGATTGCCTAATGCAGCTGGCAGGCTGGCATCCATCTTTTGTTGTGGTTGCGGTGCATTACCACGGAGTGTAGGGGGCGTGAACGGAAGAGCTGCTGGCGCTAGGGATTGAGGCAGGGCTGGGGTATGCTGGCCTTGTATGGGCGTGGCTTGTTTGGTGTTTTGTATGGCGCTAAGCAGTCGCAACAGTGCGGATTTCAGATCGGTGCCGGCCTTTGCAGTGCTGGGCGTTGTCTGGAACGTTTGTTGCAGCAGCTGATTGGCCTTTTCGCCGCCCTTTTCCTTGGCGATCTTTTGCAGTTTGTTTTCCATGAAAATGCCGGAATTGAGCACGCCCTGTTTTATCTCTGCAGAGTTTGTGAGTTTTTCCTTCGTTGGCAGATTGTTGTAGAGCTGTTTGATGATCGTCAGCACCGGGCTGGGCAATGCTGGAAGCTGGGTGGCCGGATTATTAAGCCAGGCAATATTCGCCAGAAGCGCTGTCATGCTGGCTTGTTTTGGCAATGCCAGTTTCATCAGGCTGTTTGTTTGGGTTTGTACTGATGTGCTCTGTGTTTGGGGCGCCGCCGGGGAATGTGCTGTAGGAGGCGTCGTCGGCGTTACGGCCGTTCGTAGTGTCTGTGTTGTCGATGGCGCTGTCGCTGGTGTTTGGGCCGATGTCTGGGATTGTGTCTGGGCAGATGTTTGAGGTGCCATCAGCCGCGCCTGCAACACGGGTTTTTCGCCCAGCTGTGCAACGCTCAGCTCCAATCGTTGACCTGCAGTCAGGGGAACGCTGGTCTCGGCCTGCAGCTGTTGCTGATTGACTTGTAGGATAACCGTTTGCGGTGAGGTCTGTTTGACAACAACCGCCTGGAATATTTGGCCGACCTTCCATGCGCTGATTGTTGACAGCGTTTGGCGTACAGTGAGTTGAGAGGGGGGGATGCCGTTGATTTCCATTAGGGTCAGAATAAAGGGAAGTCAGTATTGTCCGATTAATTCTATATTGCCAAGCCACACTCCGATTGTATAGCTTGGGTTTGATAAATATTTATTTAGGGGTCTTTCAAGGTTTTTCATGACAACGAAAAGAAGCCACGTGTGGTACATACGCCGGAATGGGGATGTGCGAGGACCGTTCCCCACTAAAGCTATTTCACAGTTCCTATTGCTTGGTCGCATCACTAAAAATGATGAAATCAGCAGAGATCAGGAAGAGTGGATGAAAATATCCAACGTGGTCGAACTGCATGCCGAGGTGAAGAAGGCCGAAATGGCCGAAGAGGCGGATCGATTAAGGCTTGAGGCAGCTAAGCGTGGTGCGGATGAACGTGGCGTACATGATCGGCGCAAGGATGATGATTCAGAGCATGCCGAACAGCGTAAGGGGGAGCGTCGTGCACCTGAGTCTGAAGAGATGGTGGTCCATCGGAAAAACCGGGTCAGTGAGCGGCTCGAGCAGGTGGAACAAAAGGCGAAACAACAGAATAAGATTCTGGCGGTTATTTTATTCGTTATCTGCGGCGGGTTGCTTTCCCTCTTTTTTGTCTATCAGCCCGAAGATGATATTGCAGAAATTGATTGCAGAGCCGAACCTGCAGCGGGAATCAATTGGAGTAATTGCAATTTTCAGGGGGCGGGCCTGGATGGGGTTAATTTAAGCAAGGGCCACATCCGTAATGCCAATCTGAGCAATGCCTCACTCTTTCGCGCCACATTAGAAGGTACCGATCTTTCTTACGCCAATCTTGGTTTGGCTAATTTACGCATGAGCAGCATGTCTGGTGCCAATCTTACCGGGGCGACACTACGTGGGGCCGATTTGCGTGGTGCTGATCTATTTGGCGTGGATTTTTCCTATGCTGATCTACAAGGCGCTCAACTCGCTGGCGCCAGTCTCGAAGGCGCAAAGTTTGATAAAGCCATCTGGGTTAATGGTGAACTGTGTGGCCTGGGTTCGCTCGGAGGTTGTTCTCCCGCTGCGGCTTCGCAATAGATAATAGTTGGGATCTCGTTCCAGCCTTTCTGAATGATAGATTTTCTAGGTGTGGATTATCCGCGGTGTTGAAGATCGGTTGCCATGTAACGTCCATGCTGGAAAGCGCTGCGAGAATAGTGTTGTAAGATCTCACCCCCGTTACACGAATCCAATAACTTTCTAAATCAAAGACTCATGGATTTCTATGGAAACGAGATGGTCGTGTAACGCCACACCCGCAAGCTAGCCGACCAGAAGTTTGCCGGCAGCCCTGCCTTGAGCTTAAGGTGCTGGATAAACTGTGTTGGATCAGGCAGTTGTTCCCACACACTGGGTAAAAATGTGCCCCTGTTGCGTTCATCTTGCATGATCAATCCATCAATACCTGGTCGAATCTGCTTGATCAGATCTTGTTCTGATTCAAATTGCATCTCTTCTGAAGGATTGATAATGGAGATATGCAGTTCGAGGCTGTCGAGTTCGTCGGCAGTAACAGGCATAAAGCGCGGGTCGGTAAAGGCAGCGGCGTAGGCGTTGTGAGCCACGTCAAGTACCAGCGGCTGATAGGCTTCAAGGGTGCCGATGCAGCCGCGTAGTTCATGGTTCAAGTGCAGGGTGACGAAGCTGGCGCGTTGTTGTTGCAGTGCCGGTTCAAAGTCATCTAGCGATAAGGTTTGTTCGTGCTGATGTTGCACGCCGTAACAGATACTCGCCCTGGCGACTTCGAGCAGCAGGTTTTGATTTTCTATACTCAGGGGATTATCTGAAGACATAAGCGCCGTAGCCTACTACTTGGTCTTTGGATCCGGCGGTGTCGCCAGAGTTTCTTAGATCAACTGTTTCTACATTCATTCCACGTTTGCGCGCCAGTGTTAGCAAGCCACTCACAGGGATTCGGCCACAGGCATTGTCGTAGCCAATTTTGCTGGGGTCGAGGTGTTCGATGGCTTCGCTGGTTTGGTTATCCATTGCTCGGGCGGTTTCATAGTCGTGGTAATGGCTTAGATCAGAGCTGATCACAATGAGCGTACTGTCATCACCCCAGGCCTGTTCCAGCACTTCGCACACTTCATTTGCAGATGCCTCACCCACTACAAGCGGCACTAGGACAAACTCATTCAGGATGGTCTGCAGAAAAGGCAGATGAACCTCGAGGCTGTGTTCCATCATATGCGCCTCATTCATGAGCTTTACTTGGGGTAGCTGGCTCAGCTGGCCGATCATCTCTTGATCCAGAGGGATTGTGCCCAGTGGCGTCGAAAAGGTGTCGGCACTGCTGGCGGCAAGCCCGAGCAGGGGCACGCGGTGCGACGGGCCGAGCAGTACGACACGCTTGATTTGATCCCGTTTGCTTTCCAGTAAATGGTAGGCGCTGGCGGCGACGGGGCCGGAATAGATGTAGCCCGCATGGGGGGCAATAATTGCCTTGGGTGGCGCGCCGCTGGAAGTGGCCTGATCGAGAAATCCACGCACCATCTGTTTCAGTGTTGGCGCGTCATCGGGGTAAAACATGCCGGCAACGGCGGCGGGTCTGACATTAGCCATGTGACACCTCCCTGAATTCGGTGTTTTGACAATAGTGAGTATACCTCGGCCCCCACAATCAATGCAGATAAACTAAACTGGTTTCATGCAATCTAATTCCGGTAACGCTGACAATAGAGTGTAGGGGGAATGTGATGAAGACAGTCGTTGCAACAGAGTATTGGCATGTTCTGGATGACGGGCGAGTGCAGTGTGATGTTTGTCCCCGTTTCTGCAAACTGCATGAAGGGCAGCAGGGTTTGTGTTTTGTCCGCGCGAATCAGGGCAATCAAGTTGTGCTGACCACCTATGGCCGATCCAGCGGCTATTGTGTTGATCCGATCGAGAAAAAGCCGTTAAACCATTTTTTACCGGGCACACCGGTGCTTTCTTTTGGTACGGCCGGTTGCAACCTGGCCTGCAAGTTTTGTCAGAACTGGGACATGAGCAAAGCCAGAGAAATGGATGTTTTGGCGGATGAGGCGCCGCCAGAAGTGATTGCTCAGGCAGCCAAGCAGCTGGGTTGCTCAAGTGTCGCCTACACTTATAACGATCCGGTGATATTTCTGGAATATGCGGTGGATGTGGCCAAGGCATGCCATGAACTAGACATCAAGTCGGTTGCCGTAACAGCAGGTTATATCACCGAGGCGCCGCGCAAACTTTTTTTTGATCACATGGATGCCGCCAACGTGGATCTGAAGGCCTTCACTGATGAGTTTTATTACAAACTCTGCGGTGGCCATCTACAGACTGTGTTGGATACTTTGGTTTATCTGAAAAACGAAACCGATGTCTGGGTTGAAACTACAACCTTGCTCATTCCTGGCAAGAATGATTCGGACGAGGAGTTGAAACGCATGACCGCTTGGGTGGTACAAAATCTGGGGCCGGATGTGCCCATGAATTTCACCGCTTTTCATCCGGACTGGAAAATGATGGATGTACCAGCTACGCCCATGTCGACCCTGGTGCGGGCTCGAGAGATCGCCCTGGCCAACGGTGTGCGGTATGCCTATACCGGCAATGTTCATGATAAGGCGGGGGAAAGCACCTATTGCCATGGTTGCGGCAAGCGGGTGATTGGGCGCGACTGGTATGTCTTGTCAGACTGGCATTTGACCGATGACGGTCACTGCGAGTATTGCGGCACGAAATGCAGTGGCGTATTCAAGGGCAAGGCAGGGGATTGGGGCGCAAAGCGCATGCCGGTGCGACTGAAAGATTATGCTGTGTCAGCCTAAGCTAATCCTGTTGTTCTGACATGCGGCCCCAGCGTTTTTCGTCATCATCGATCAGTTTCAGCGATTTTTGATGTTTTTGGTAAATATTTTTGAGATGATGCAGCCAGTAATCCACCAGGCCAAATGATTGTGTTTCCATGGCTGCGCGCGCACCACCGCGCCCATAGTGGCCGCAGACAATTATGTGTTTCACCTTGAGTACATCAACGGCATACTGAATCACCGACAGACAGTTGAGATCGGTGTGAATCACCGCATTGGCCACGTTACGGTGCACAAACAGCTCGCCCGGCAGCAAGCCGACGATTTTATTGGCCGGCACACGGCTGTCTGCACAACCGATCCAGAGATATTCCGGCGCCTGCTGGGCCGAAAGTTTTCGGAAAACTCTGGGTCTTCCTCGATAATGGACTCGGTCCAGGCCTTGTTATAGGTGAATAAATCGTTGATGTCAGATATGTTTCTTCAACCCAATTCAGGTTCGGCTGGCAGCATAGCAATCTAAGCTGAATAAAGGCAAAACGAAACGTGTCAGTTAAGGTTAACTTTGGTCAGAAATATGCTCTCGTTCTTCCAGTTGTTCGGCCGGAATGCGAGATTGGAAATTGGCCAGATAGCGGGCGCCTTTCTCGATCTGTTCCGCCAGACGGTGAATCTGACTCATTAACTCTAGCTGGGCCACCATTTCACGCGTACTAACCCACCCCTCAGTGCCAGCCCTGAGCAGCGTTGCCTTGAGTGTTTGATATTCATCCTGCAGATTAACCAAGGCGGTGCTGCAATCATCGATAGCGTAGTGTTCGAGGCTTACATCGGCTGCAGTGATCAGATGCACGACACCACTCTTGAAGTGGCTGATCGCTTCGTTGAGTTGTACATCCTGCATATCATGACGGTGGCTTTGTTGTGCCGCAATATGCTCCGCCAGGTGGGTGACGGTGTTGTAGTAGCGTGCCACCCGGATGGCATTCGGCAGGGCCTCGGCAAGTTCTGACGGCAAATTGGTTTTTTGCAGAGAGGTGCAATAGTCACTGGCCTTTATTGTCAACTGCTCCTGCACATGCCGGTCTCTTTCCAATTGTCCACTCGGTCCCAGTTCGGCGCTGATCGCACCTTTAGCGGCTCTGCGGCCTATGTTGGCGATGCGCTCCAGCTCAAGCCCAAGGGCATGAAAGGCCAGTCCCGGCGTGCCCAGCAGGGTGCGGTCCAGATGACGGGTTTTGGCTTCATCCTCTTCGGAGGAGCGGAAGCGCTGCTCTAGATAAGTGACAAAGGCTGTGGTTAGAGGCCAAAGCAGCGCTACGCCAAGCACATTGAACAGGCTGTGGAACAGGGCCAGGACAGTGGGGGTAGCGGCGACATAATTGAGGTAGCCCTGTGCTGATTGCACTGCCGCGAGCATCCAGGGCAGGATCAGGATCGCCACCAGGCCCGTAATCAGGTTAAAGCTGACATGGGCGGCAGCGACACGTTTGGCATTCGGGGTGGCGCCAATCACTGCCAGTAGGGCAGTGCTAGTGGTGCCGACGTTGGCGCCGATCACCATAGCGGCGGCGGCAGGAAGAGGAATAACATTGCCTCCTGCGGCGGTCAAAATAATCGCCATCGAGGCACTGGATGATTGCATCAGCACGGTCATGACAAAGCCGCTGCCCACCAGCAACAACAGGCCGAGGCCGTTGGGTTCGAGCTGGGCAAACTGGACCGAGCTGCCCATGCCTTCAAAACCGGTTTTCAGTATCTCAATGCCGAGAAAAAAGATGCCAAAGCCTGTTATTGCCTCACCAAGGGCGCCGAGGCGTTTTTCGCTCCAGAATACCCGCATTATCATGCCGATGCCGATGGCGGGCAGCGCGAAGAGTTTGATATTGATATTAAAACCGACCAGGGCTACCAGCCAGGCAGTCATGGTTGTGCCGATGTTACTGCCATAGATGACGGTGATCGCCTGTCGCAGTTGCATCAGGCCGGCATTGACGAAGCCGAGTGTTGCCACGGTAACAGCGCTGGACGATTGAACCAGTGAGGTGATAGTGATGCCGGCCAGAATGCCGCGCAGGGTAGTGCGGGTCCAGCTTTCGAGAATGTTCTGTAATGCGCGTCCGGCGGCCAGGCGCAGGCCATTCGTCATCAAAAACATGCCCAACAGAAACAGGCCGATCCCGCCTAACAGGCTGCTGCTGATACTGAAAGTCATCGATTGACTGCCCGAAATACCGTAATCATTGTAGTTATAGCGGCCAACTATATTATATATAAAATAAATATATAAACTTCGCAGTTATATAGGGTAATCTTATATCAAATTGAGGGGCGATCCCCCTCGTGTCGTTATTAAAATGTATATGTGGAACAGTTTGCTATGACCCCATCAGTCGCCGAACAACAGCAAAACAGCTCAGTTGAAGAACATCTCAAAATACTTAACCAACGCTATCATGAGCTGAGTCCTGAAGAGCGTGTCAAACAGCTGTATCAGGATTTCAATGCCAGCGAAATCATGTTGACCTCGTCATTTGCGACCAACTCCGCTTTTTTGCTGCACCTCTTTTCTGTCTCTGCGCCCGATCAGATTATTCACTTTATCGATACCGGCTTTCATTTTCCCGAAACACTGGCCTATAAAGAGAAGCTGACACAACTTTACCACCTTAAAGTGGTCGATGTGCATCCTGAAGAGTGGAAGCATGAATATACTCTCAAGGATGAAACCTGGAAAACAGATCCGGACTTTTGCTGTTCCGTGAACAAGGTTGAGCCTTTGCAGGAGATTAAGAAGCAGCATAACGTCTGGGTTTCAGGTCTAATGAGCTGGCAGACTGAGCATCGGGCAAATCTGGATATATTTGAATATCGTGGTGGCATAATCAAATTCTATCCCCTGCTGGATGTAAGCAAGGAACAACGTGATGCCTATATTAGTGAGCATCAATTGCCTTTCCATCCCATGGTGGCCCAGGGCTTTTCATCGGTGGGGTGTACACACTGTACGCGTGCCGGGGATGATCGTTGCGGCCGTTGGGTGGATTCTTCCAAGACCGAGTGTGGATTGCACCTTTAACGCTAGTAATAATGTAATAATTCTGGCCCCTTGCGTGTCTGCGCAAGGGGCTTTTTTATGGTCTAACGAATTAACTTTTTCTAATGCGTGTGACGATATAGTGGGTACGAGCCCGAATAATACGGATGAGAAGGGCAGAAGCAGAGGGAAGACATATGAAGTATGAAGTTGTTGACGCCAGGATTACGCCTGAAGGCCACTTGGATATTTTGTCCCAGCTGGAGGTCGCCAAACTGCGCGATACTAGCCAGGGCGGGCTTTATCATATTTTTCGTAACTGCTCGCTGGCGGTGTTGAACTGCGGCGGCAACCTTGATGACGGACGCGAGCTGCTCGAACGCTATCAGGATTTCGATATCTGGGTGGTGCAGCAGGAACGAGGCATCAAGCTCGAAGTAAAAGCGGCACCGTCGAGTGCCTTTGTTGATAGAAAGATGATCAAAGGCATCAGTGAGCATCTATTTGCCGTGTTGCGCGATGTGGTTTACGTCAATGACGAAATCCACGGTACCTGCAAGTTCGACATGGAAAGCAGTGACGGTATCACCAATGCGGTGTTCCATATTCTGCGTAATGCCGGTGTACTACAACCCAATCTGAATACCAATATGGTCGTTTGTTGGGGCGGGCATTCCATCGAGCGTGCCGAGTACGAATACACCAAGGAAGTCGGCCATGAGATGGGTCTGCGCAGTTTGAATATCTGCACAGGTTGCGGTCCTGGCTCTATGAAAGGACCAATGAAAGGGGCCACCATAGGCCATGCCAAACAGCGCATCAATGAAGGGCGTTATCTCGGTATTTCTGAGCCGGGTATTATCGCGGCTGAGTCACCTAACCCAATTGTGAATGAACTGGTCATCATGCCGGATATCGAGAAACGTCTCGAAGCGTTTGTGCGAACGGCGCATGGTGTGGTCGTATTTCCGGGAGGTGCGGGTACTGCTGAAGAAATCCTGTATATCTTGGGTATTCTGCTTCACCCCGACAATAAAGATATTCCTTTTCCACTGGTTTTTACCGGCCCGGCCAATTCACAGGAATATTTTCAGGGCATAGACCGGTTTATCGGCCAGACTCTGGGTAAAGAGGCGCAAAAGCTTTACAAGATAATCATCAATGACCCGATTGAGGTTGCGCGTGAAATGGTCAGGGGCATCGAAGAAGTGCGGCAATATCGCCGAGAAAAGAGCGATGCCTATTATTTCAACTGGCTGTTGAAAATCGATGAGGCCTTCCAGAAGCCATTCGATCCGACCCATGAAAACATGGCGAGTTTGGCTTTGCATAAAAACCAGGATGTGCACCTGCTAGCAGCCAATCTGCGTCAGGCATTCTCAGGTGTCGTCGCCGGTAATGTTAAAGATGATGGCATTCGCGCGATCGAGGAAAACGGTCTGTTCGAAATACGCGGCGACCAGAGCATCATGGAACCCCTGGACCAATTATTACAGAGCTTTGTCGAACAACATCGTATGAAATTGCCTGGCAAGAAATACACACCCTGTTACCAAGTCATCAAGTAGTCACTCATCCACAGCTCAATCGTACTGGCGTTTGATTGGGTTGTGGATGACGATGCCCTCCATGAGTTCATCGATATTCTCACCCTGATATAACTGAATGGCCACAGCCGGTTTGCAGTTTTCTGTGCTGCCCTCCACAGGCATTGCATCTACGGCCAGGCTCTCGTTGGCCAGGTCAATAAAACCTGCATAGTTGACTGAATAATTCATCGTGTTCCCCCTTGTTTGAAAATATTTGAGCGCATCCCTAGTGATTTGTAATCAATAACTATGCCAAAGCTGTTTTTGATTTGAGGGTACGATAAGTCCATGATTTTTGGTGCGAGGCATATGTTAAGGGGGACGCCTGGAAACCAGATGGTGTAGCTCATGCAACAAAATAGAGCATAAAGACGTGCATGCGCACCATTTAATGCGATGAAGGTGAGTGGAATGCTTCAGATTGGTTTGCGAAAAGGGGAGTGGGATTTGAGTTGTTGCATCATCTTGTCCATTTCGCCAGCTTCAACTCGGGTATATCGGTCGATGGCTTCTCGAAATTGTCGGTCAGCGATCCAATGGGCCGACCAGGTAGCAGTGGGTAAGAATCCACGTGCAATTTTGTGTTCGCCCTGAGCGCCAGGTTCAAACCGATTTAAACTGTGTTGAATGCAGTAGTCCAGCCCTTGGTAATAACAAGTCTCGAAATGTAATCCTGGTATTTGTACGCTGCAGCCCCAGTGACGTCCGTATAGGATGTCATCGCTGCGCAGATTCAGGGCTGTAGCGATGCATTTATCATTTTGGTAGGCCAACACTAGCAGTATCTGTTCGGGAATTGTTCGACTAATCTCTTCAAAGAAGCCTAGCGTCAAGCTTGGAAAGCCCCATTTTCGGTCATAGATCTCACGATAATATTTGTAAAACAGATGCCACTCGTCAGAGCTGATTTCATCGCCGCGCAATTGACGAAAGCTGATGCCAGCCTGCTTAATTTGTCGCCGCTCCTTCAACACGTTTTTGCGCTTGCGTGAACTAAAATAGCTTAAGTAATGATCAAAATTTTGATATTTATCATTGTGCCAGTGATATTGGCAGCCCTGACGAATGATTAACCCTGCCTTTTTCAACAAAGCTTTTTGTGCCAAGCTTGGAAAAAGCCAATGTACGGATGAGCAGTTTCGTTGTTTGGCCAGCTCGATGCTTGCCTCAACCAAACGCCTACTGATGTCTGTTTCATCAGTGTCGGTGGCGATCAGCAGGCGTTGTCCCGTCATCGGTGTGTAAGGTATGGCTGAGACGAGTTTAGGATAATAGGCCATTTGATTTCGTCGATAGGCCTCAGCCCATGACCAATCGAAGACGAATTCGCCGTGGGAGTGATGTTTGATATACAGTGGAATGGCGCCCACCAGCTGCTTGTTATCGTCGTAAATAACGATATGTTGAGGTTCCCAGCCACTCTCTTTGCTGACACAGTTATGAGATTCGAGCGCGGATAGAAATTCATGTCTCAAAAAAGGGTTGTTGCCAACTACCAGCCGATTCCATGCTTGTCGGTCTACTGCAAGTAAATTGTCGAGAACAGCGATTTCCATTCTATAACCCAAATAACGTATCAAAGCCCTGTTCTGGCAGGACAACGCTATTATATCGATTAAATAGTAATGTCGTGATTGTTTGACTCAGAGGCTAATACAACGTTGAATCGCCGAAGTCATTCTCAGTATTGGGTCTGGATGTTTGCGAAGCATCATGATCCTGGGCATAAAACCAATATGTTGATTAAGCGCATCAGTCAGACGCTGAATTTCCTCGCTTACGGAGGACACAATCGTTGTGGTGTGAGTGGTAAGCTCAGAAATTTGTTTTACGCTGGCTATGTTTTTTGTGATGCCTTGGGCTGCACTATTTTGATTGTCGTCATCGGTGGTAATGCGATCCCTATATGGCTAGCAGCAGTATAAAAATGACTGTTGGTTGTGTAACTTATAGATATCTAAAGATTTGCGTGGATATCTATGCAATTATGTTTATTAATTGGGGCAATTCGATCAAATTATCATTGATGGCTGAGACACTGATTGCCTCTTATACTTGCTTAAGTCAGGATGATGGGCGAGTGTTCATGAAAATACCCGACAGATTCAGGAGGACAGTATATTGTCGCCAACACCGCGCATTGGTCTGGCACTAGGAAGCGGCTCATCACGTGGCTGGTCTCATATAGGCGTCATAAACACCCTGGTAAAACATGGTGTCGTGCCCGATGTGATTTGTGGTTGTTCCATTGGCGCGCTGGTGGGGGCCTCATATACCACGGGTAAATTGATTCAGCTTGAGGACTGGGTGCGCTCCCTAACCCGCCTGGATGTCGCTAAATTCTTTGAAATAAACACTGGACTGAATGGCTTTGTGAACAAAGAGCGCCTGCATCAGTTTTTAAATCGATATATCTGTAGTGATGATTGCATGATCGAAACCCTGCCAAAACGATTTGCTGCCGTCTCAACTGATCTTGCTTCTGGCACCGAGGTATGGTTTTCACAAGGGCCATTGATTGAAGCAGTGTGGGCGTCCATCTCACTGCCGGGATTGTTTCCGGCTATCAGACACAGAAACCATTGGTTAGTGGATGGTGGGCTGGTAAACCCTGTGCCTATTTCCACCTGTCGTGCCTTGGGCGCGGACATTGTAATTGCCGTCAATCTGAATGGTAATATCGCCGGCAAACACTTTCGCGAAGTTAGCGTTGAACCAGAGCCACGGCCCAACTTGCCCGACGCCGAAGCAGGCAATTGGATGGAAATGATCAGTCGTACCGTTAAAGAATATTCGGATTCGTTGTTTTCAAATCATAAAGAAAACCGGGATGCTGCGCCGGGATTATTTGATGCCATTGCAGGTTCAATCAACATAACCCAAGATCGCATTACCCGTTTCCGTATCGCATCTGATCCCCCAGATATCTTGATTACGCCGCGCTTATCACACATCAGTCCGTTGGAATTTTACCGCGCCAGAGAAACGATTGAGTCAGGGATCGAGGTCACTGAGGCCATCGTGCCCGAGATCAAAGCGCTGATAGATTCAGTCTAGCTTTGGTGACGATGAATATCCCCACAATTCTTGGGCTTGGAAGGCGGGTTATTTTCAACTATAAAACTTAGGTAATACAAAAAACTATGCAAGAAATTTTCAGCGAATAGTAGGGGTTGGAAAAATGAAGTAATGTAGTTATGGGTTGAAATGTAGGCATACAAATCATTGTATCGGGGGAAATAATGGGGCCAGTCTATAGTTCTACAGAGAAACAGGCATTTTCGGAAAAATTTAGAACACGGCTGGAAGAGGGTAAGGATTTACCCGTAATGCCGGATATCGCAAATAAGCTGCTTTTATTACGTAACAATCCAGGTGCAGATGTGGTTGACCTTGTGGGGTTGGTAGAAAAAGACCCTGTCATTTCCTCTCAATTGTTGTCCTTTGCGCGCATGTCCATTTATGGTTACGGCAGCCGAATTAAAACGCTCAATGATGCCATTCAGCTTGTCTTGGGGTATGAAAAGGCATTGCATCAGGCGATAGGCCTGTCTATTGGCCGTAGTCTCAAAATGGACTTGAATGGACCTTTGGGTTTACGAGCATTTTGGGCATATTCTTTGAGAAGTGCGATATTGACACAGGCCTTGGCAAAGCAGATGGCTTCAGACGAACGTCCTAATGAAGGTGTTTGTTATCTTGCTGGGCTCGTACAAGATATCGGTTTCTTGTTGCTAGGTCAGCTTTATCCGGATGTTTTTTCCAGATTAAATAAAATGGTGGTCAGGTACGATTCTAATCGGGTGCGTGAGTTGGAGTACCATTTTATTGGTCTGAGTCACGATATGGTGGGTTCGGCGTTGCTGAAAAAGTGGAATCTGCCTGAAGAAATCGTCATTGCCGTCAGAGAACATAATTTTCCCGATTACGATGGCAAGCATTCAATCTATGCCAAGCTTGTGAGCCTTGCTAATCAGGTGCTTGAGCTAGTGAGCGAGCATGAGGATATCAGCACCTTGGAAAATGTTTATAGTAGGTTAGGGTTGGATAAAAATGCCATCCAGACATCTCTTGAGTCTGTAAAAGCGATAGATGCCGATATGGACCAGATGGTTGAGGAGCTTGTCGCTTAGTCATGCGTCAAGCATGGCTGAGAATGCCTCAATATTTTGGCTAGGGATACAGCGGTAATAACAGGCTCTGATCTTTAGATTTAGTTTTCGATTTGGTTTTAGCCGCCTTAGATATCTCTCGCCATAAAGCAGCTCCCTGCCATGAACGGGTGTCATGGCCATACAATGCCTTATTCAATTGCTCGATTTGTATTTGTATGGTTTCACCCATGCGCTTGCCGATTTCACCCAGATTGGCCGGCGGGTTGTCAGGCCAATAAATTCGGGCCCAGTTGATCAGTTCGGCGCCAGTTTTTTCAGGATTATTTTCCAAACAGGCTGTTTTTACACGCTTCAGATTTGCCCTAGGCAGACCGGTTTTTTGGGGCTTTATTGCATCACTTTGTTGTCCGGTTTTATTCCGGCTGCTGATAAGCCAGACTATGGCGGTAATGAGCCAGCCCAGTGCTAAAAAAATGATCAGGCTGATCTTAAGCCCGTTTTGCTCATTCATGGTCGTGGCAGGGGTTACCGCCTGTTCAAGTGTTGTTGGTTGTGGCGCAACAGGCACTGGCGTTGTTTGAATAGTTGCTGTGCCAGGCAAAACCTGAATGCTACGGCTAGGCAGGGTGGCAGTCTCCAGGCGGTTGGTAGTCACATTCCACCAGGTGATATTAACCGAGGGCAAGGTGAGTTCTCCTGCCTGTGTTGGAATGATGGCAACCTTTTCCTGGCGTGTACCACTGATGCCACGACTGCCGCGTTTGTCATTCAATCTTGGTTGATCGGGATAGGCTTTAAAACTGCCGCTATCGCTCATGGCCAAGGAAGGCAGTTGCGCAGCGGTCAGTCCCTCCGCTTTAATTGTCAGAGTACGGGTAATGGGTTCGCCGACGCGAAATTCTTCAGGTTGTTGCGACCAGCTTTCAGTCAGCTTTAAGTCGCTGGCAGGCAGCCAGGTGATACCTTGCATGCTGGTAGGAATAGGTTTGATGTCGAGTGTAATGTCATTTGATTTGAGCCGGCGCGTGGTGTTGTTTTGGCCAAAGGGATCGAAGACGCCGCGTGCTACCACCGGTACTTGTACATCCATACTGATTGCCTGAATCGTCAATGTACCGCTTTGTTGTGGGAAGAGTGCGTAGTTGCGTTCGATGACAATATAGCGACGGCCATCACGCTGTGTTTCATAATTGGAGTCATCACCCAGTTTTTCCATTACCACGTCGCCATTGTTGAAACTGGGCTCTGACATGTTGGCACCGTTGATATTGACGGCACGGTAAAAACGGATAGTGTATAGGATCTGCGACTGCACATACACGTTGGTGGGCTTAGCCTCAACCTCGATGAACATCTCCCTGTTTTCTGCCGCCGGTTCGTTGCTTTTTGCCTGTTCGTTTATTGTGACTGTGATGGCCGGACTGTTGTCCGAGCCAATAACAATAGAGGGAATGTTTAGTTTTCCCGTGCGTTTGGCCATTACAAATAGCGTCCAGCGTGATTGGCGGCTGATGCTGCCATTGATGATCTGAATGTTGCTGCTCTGGTTGCGGCTGAGGATCTCAAAGTCTTGCTCTAACACTGAAAAGTCTGGATTGTCACTTACGCTCTCGTCCGATTCGAAAATGATCTTGAAGGACTCATTAATGGCAACCGGGTCGCGGTCGACCTGCACGCTTATGTTGGCGGCCACTGCCGAGGCTGTCATCAGCGCTAAAAAAAGAAGTGAAATAATTCTGCTTACCATGGGTCTATCTCGGTTGCCTGTTGTTGTCGAGACTGTTGGTTGTATTGATACTGAAACTTGCGCCTGAGCAGACCACCGGGATCATCCGGAATTCGCCGTAACCATTGTTCTGTCGCGATGTCAGTCTCTGAGGTTTCAGTATAATCCTGGGAGGGCATGGCTTGCTGCTCCTCAGCATCTTCTTTTTCGCCATCCTGTTCTTTGCCTAGTTGCTGTTGTTCTACCTCGGCCTGGTCGGCTTCTTCCTGGTCGGCTTGTTGTTGTGCCTGCGGCTGAGACTGTTCACTGTTTTGTTCCTGCTGTTGACCGGCCTGTTGTTCTGCCTGTTGCTGTTCATCGCCTTGCTGGCTTTGTTGTTGCTCAGCTGATTGTGAATCATCTTGTTGACCTTGGTCTTGTTGCTGTTGTTGTTCTCCCTGCGAATCCTGTTGTGATTCGTCGCCCTGGCTATTATCTTTCTGTGACTGGTTCTGCATTTGTTGCTTTAAAAGTTCACGATTGTATTCAGCATCTTCGTGGTCGGCTTGCAGTTTCAGGGTGTCATCATAGGCTTTGATGGCGGCTTGATAATCTCCCAGGCGGGCCAGAGCATTGCCCTTATTGTACAAGCCCTCAGCGCTGTTGATGCCTTGCAGGGTCTTTGCTGCCTGTTCAAATTGGCCGGCGCGATACTGTGCAGCGGCCTTCCATTCTGGCGATTGAAACAGTTCAGCAGCATGTTCTGCATTACCTTGTTGCAGTTTTTGCAACGCCTGTTGATCATTATTACGCCACAAGTCGAGTAGCTCTGCTGCGTATGTGTCGTTAGGTATAGGTAGCAGTACTACTAAAAGCACGGCCAGATAACCGCGCCGAAAGGCCAAGGCTGCCAGTGGTGCCAGCAACAGTAACAACCATGGGCCTTCTTCACGCCATTGGTCCGTGTTCAGTCCTTTGACGGCCTCTTCAGTTTTGCCTTCAGCAGTGACGATATCGAGTAGGTAATTGATGTCTGTTTCATCTGGACTCAAGGGGTGATAGCGGCCATTGCCCAACTGTGCCAGATTTTGAAGCGGCGCCTGCTCAAGCTTAGGGATCACGATGGCACCGCTGCGGTCTTTGAGAAAACCACCATCGCGTAAGGCGATCGGTGCGCCTTCAGCAGTGCCAACACTTAAAACTGAAACACGGTGTTGATGTGCCTTGATTTCGGCTTCAGCGGCATTAAGTTCTTTATCGGCAACACCATCAGTGATCAGCAGGATATCGCCCTTGAGCACGCCCGCTTGTTGTAGCAGCTGTGCTGCTTGGGCGATGGCCACTGAGGCGTTACTGCCTTGCAGCGGCATCATATTGCTGTCGAGACTGCCTACCAGCGAGATAATGGTGTCGGCGTCATCGGTTAAGGGTGAGACGGTAAAGGCCTGGGCGGCGTACACGATCAGGGCGGTTTGACCTTCGCGCCGTTGTTTGAGGATGTCGATCAGCTTGAGCCGGGCACGGGTCAGGCGGCTGGGTTTGATGTCGGTGGCATCCATGGAACGTGATAGGTCGAGGGCGATCACTAACGCCGATTGATCTCTGAATACGGGTTGTTCGCGTTGTTCGCAGGCTGGACCACTGAGGGCGAGGATGGCCAAAACGCCCGCTAAGCCAGTAACAAGCAATGGCCAGCGCGCCGGACTGGATTCTCGGCCCTGCAGGATAAAGGGCAGCAGCTGTGAATCACAAACGCTGCGCCAACTACCTGCACGGTTGCGGCGTCGGCTCATCAACCAAAGCAGCAGCGCCAGTGGCAATAGCAGCCAAAGCCAGTCCGGTCTTAGCAATTGGCAGCTATCCATGCTGCCGCCTCACACTGTTCATAGAGAGTGACAGTATTAATATCGTTGCCAAAGCCATGCCAGCGCCCAGCGGATAAATATAAAGCGCACGCATGGGGCGGAAAAACTCTGCATCCTGTTCAATCGGTTCGAGTCGATCAATCAGGTCATAGATCTTCAATAGCTCTTCGCTATCTCGGGCGCGAAAATATTGACCGCCAGTTTTTTCGGCGATAGTGGTGAGCGTCTTCTCATCCAGGTCAGCGGAGGGATTGACGCGCTGGCGACCAAACAGGGATTGCACGATCATCTCGTCGGCGCCGATGCCGATGGTATAAATCTTCAGGCCTTTTTCGGCGGCCAACTCGGCTGCTTTGATAGGTGAGACTTCACCAGCGGTGTTGGCACCATCTGTGAGTAGAATCATCACCTGTTTGACGTCTGCTTTATCACCTAGTCGTTTCACCATTAGCCCGATGGCATCACCTATAGCGGTGGCCTGACCGGCTAGACCGATGGCCGCTTCGTAGAGTAGGGTGCGCACGGTTTCGCGATCAAAAGTCAGTGGTGTTTGCAGATAGGCCTGCTCACCAAACAGGATTAGACCAACACGGTCGCCGACTCGATGTTGAATAAATTCACCCGCGATGGCCTGAGTCGCCTTAAGGCGGTTTACCACACGGCCGCTGAGTTTGAAATCAGCGGTATCCATGCTGCCGGACAAATCCACTGCCAGCATTAGGTCGCGGCCTGACGTGGGCAGTTCAATCGGTTCGCCGATCCATTGTGGCCTCGCTGCGGCAAGCACCAGACAAAGCCAGGCCAGTGCGGCAAGCAACAACGGCCAAGGGCTTTGTTTGCTACGCAGCGTGCGAGAATCAATTGTTTGAAAATCTTCAATAAACGGCACGTGCAACGCTGCATCCTGTTGTGACTTCGCAGTCGGGATCAGATAACGCAGCAGCAAAGGCAGAGGGAGTAGGGCGAAGGCCCAGAGCCATTCGAGCTGGATCATGTGTTGAGGCCCTTCACCGTCGGCAACCGCTCCTTGCCTTGCCCGCCCGCCTGCATCCCTGCAGTCGTGATCCTTTTCGTCAGAGGAGAGAAGGAATGCGTCGATATACTTTTGATTTCTGTAATCCAGTGACGGCATGCACAAATGAGCGCGTGAGAATCTAGTTCGTGTTGTTGCTGATAAGGTGCTTCACGCAATTGCCGGCCTATTTCGTCATCAAAGCTATTTGCATGACTATTTAGAAATGTGATCCAAGCTTGCCCCGTCAGCCCGGCTACGTCCACACGTGGAAAACGACTGATGCATACACGGCGCAATAGCATGGAAAGTTCGCTGGCTAACTGTTGTGTGTTTTGATGTTGGCCAAACGCATTTTCGATCTTATCCAGTTCAGCCAGCGCTTGTTTGCGCAATAGTCCCTTGGCCTTGTTCATGCGTATGGCCCAGATGATCATAGCGATTAAAATCGCAATCACCAGCAGCAACCACCAGCCAGGTGCAATGGGCCACCAACTAACGCTGTCGGGTAGATGTATGTCACGCAGTGGCAGTTCGGGATTCATCGCCGTTTTGTCCTCAGGCCATGTTGCAGCTTTTCAAGCACATCATCCGCTGTCGAGCAGTTGAGATAATGAACGCCGGGAAAACGACTGAACTGCTGCAGAGTGTCACTGTGTTGCTGAAACTGTTGTCGGTAATGTGTTTGTGCTGTTTTATCCCCGCTGAAACTACTGCTGCGTTGGCCCCATGCGACGCGATAGATGCCGCGCTCGGGTAAAGTAGCTTCCAGCGGATCATGGATATGAAACAACACCACATCATTGTGTCGTGCCAGGTGGGCCAGATGTGATTCAGCCTGTGGACCAAGCTTGCGAAAGTCGCTGATCAGAAAGATCAGACTGCCTGGTTTGGCCACGCGGCGCAGGCGCGCGAGGGCATTGCCGGCATCGGGCTCCTGTTCGTTATGTTGGCTTTGCCATTGACTGGCATTGCTCAGTTGTTGCACAAGTTGCAGTACGGCCGATTTACCGCGCTTGGGGCGCAGTTCATGATGCGTTTCAGCATTGAAAACGAGTCCTCCGAGGCGATCGCCCTGGCGGTTGGCACTCCAGCCGATCAGGGCGGCGGCCCGGGCGGCGATGACTGACTTGAAGGCGCCACGGGTGGCAAAGAACATGGTGGGGCGCATGTCGACCCAGGTCAGCACGGCGCGTTCACGTTCTTCTCGAAATACCTTGGTGTGTGGCACGCCGGTGCGGGCGGTCACGCGCCAGTCGAGGCTGCGTACATCGTCACCCGCTTGATACTGCCGCGCTTCGTCAAACTCCATGCCGCGGCCCTTGAAACGTGATAAATAATTGCCGCTTTGACGTGCCGCAATATTTGATCTTTTCAGCGCCAGCCCTTCACCAGCGCTGCGCAAGGCGATTAATGTATCTTTGGAGACTTGCACAAGGTTATCGCCATTGAGCGATTGTGCATCAATGGTGTTGAATAGCTTCATGGTACGGCGACGATTTGTATCAGCTCATCAATAAATTTGTCGGTGGAGATGCCATCGGCCTCGGCCTCATAACTGAGTATCAGGCGATGACGCAGCACATCATGGGCCATGGCCTGAATATCCTCCGGGGTGACATAGTCGCGGCCTTGCAGCCAAGCATGGGCACGTGCTGTGCGATCTAGCGCAATGGTGGCACGCGGACTGGCGCCATATTCGATCCACTGATCCAGTTCGGCGCCATAGGCTTGGGGGGTACGCGTGGCCAGGATCAGTTGAAGCAGATACTCCTCAAGGTTGTCGGCCATGTGGATCTGCAACACCTCTTTGCGTGCACCAAACAGTGCATCTTGGGTAATCATGCCGGTCGGGGCTGTGTGTTTTTGTTGTGCTTCGTTGCGCACCAGATGCAGGATCTTGCGCTCGGCGTCGGCATCCGGGTAATCGATCAACACATGCAGAAGAAAGCGATCCAGCTGTGCCTCGGGCAAGGGATAAGTGCCTTCCTGTTCGATCGGGTTTTGTGTCGCCATCACTAGAAATAGCTCGGGTAATTTGTGTGTCACCGCACCGACAGTGATCTGCCGCTCCGCCATCGCTTCCAACAGGGCCGATTGCACCTTGGCCGGGGCACGGTTGATCTCATCGGCCAGGATCATGTTGTGAAATAGCGGCCCGGCCTGAAATTCAAAACTACCATCCTGTGGGCGGAACACTTCTGTGCCGGTCAAATCGGCGGGCAGCAGATCGGGGGTGAACTGGATGCGGTGAAAGTCGCCCTCAATCGTCTCGCTCAGACACTTGATGGCGCGGGTCTTGGCCAGGCCGGGGGCACCCTCGACCAATAAGTGGCCATCGCAGAGCAAGGCGATCAAGAGTCGGTCGACTAGGGTCTCCTGGCCGATGATCTGCTGGCTAATCTGTTGTTTGAGTTGTTGAATTTCATTTTGATAAGACATGCGCCGCCTTTAACTGCTTTTTAAGTCAGGTTGTAGATTTTACCAATCCAAGTGCAGATATAAAAACCCTGCGCCTTTTTTGTGCAAATATGACCGATGGTTGGGAATATGGTTCAGGCCATTGATCAAACCTCCATACAATGTGAGGATATGCGTATAATTACACTTTACAAGAATACTTAATTCTCTCGGTACTCGCTTGTCTCCCGTCGTTCACACAAGCAGTTGCCGTTATATATATCCGAACCATCAACCATCGAGCTTTATTTACCATGATTTTTGAACGCCTGAAAAACAGCCAACCCCATCCCGATCTGACCGAAGTGCCTGCACTTGGCATGCAAACGGAGCACCTGGCTGAGGATTTCCGCCGCCATTTCAGTACCACCCTGGGGCGCGACAAGTTCTGCATGTCGACCCATTATCCTTATACCGCCCTGGCGCTGGTATTACGCGACCGCCTGATGGAACGCTGGAAGAACACCCGTTACGCCTATCAGGAAAAAGACACTCGCCGTGCCCATTACATGTCACTCGAATTTTTGATGGGCCGTGCCCTTGGCAATGCCATGCTCAATCTTGGGGTCAATGATCAAGCCACGGCTGCACTCGAGCACTACGGCATTCAGTTGGAAGAAATCGCTGAAGCCGAACATGATGCCGGTTTAGGCAATGGTGGTCTGGGCCGTCTGGCCGCTTGTTTTCTCGACAGTTGCGCCACCCTGCAATTGCCGGTCATTGGTTATGGTATCCGCTATGAGTACGGCATGTTTCGCCAAGAGATTCAAAACGGCCATCAAGTAGAAGAGCCAGACCACTGGCTGCGCAACGGCAACCCTTGGGAACTGGAACGACCAGAGTTTACCCAGCGCGTTCATTTTGGCGGCCGCACAGAACGCTATCGTGATGCCTTCGGCGTCACACGCACCCGTTGGGTCGATACCCAAGATGTACTCGCAGTACCCTATGATGTGCCCGTGCCGGGCTATCGCAATGGCACAGTTAACACCTTACGTCTGTGGAGTGCCGCAGCCACCGATGAATTTAATCTCGACGAATTCAATGCTGGCGATTACACCGAATCAGTGGGCAGCAAAAACGATGCCGAGCACATCACCATGGTGCTCTATCCCAACGACGCCAGCGAAAGTGGAAAAGAGCTGCGTCTGAAGCAGCAATACTTTCTAGCCGCCGCCAGCTTGCGTGATGTCTTCCGCCGTTGGATTCGTGACCACGGCAAAGATTTTTCCGTATTTGCAGACAAAAACTGTTTTCAGCTTAACGACACCCACCCCACAATTGCGATTGCCGAGTTGATGCGCCAACTGATGGATAACCAGTGCATGAGTTGGCAAGAAGCCTGGGATATAACCACCCGCACCATGGCGTACACCAACCATACCCTGTTGCCAGAGGCCCTGGAACGCTGGCCGGTGCGGGTGTTTGAACAACTGCTACCACGCCTGCTAGAAATCATCTATGAAATAAACGCGCGTTTTCTCGGTGAAGTTGCACAGCGCTGGCCCGGCGATACCGACCGCCTGCGCAGAATGTCCATCATCGAAGAAGGGAATGACCCGCAAGTGCGTATGGCCTACCTGGCCATCGTCGGCAGTTACTCTATTAACGGCGTAGCCGAGCTGCATTCACAGCTGTTACAGGAAGGCTTGTTCAATGATTTTTATGAGCTCTGGCCGCATAAATTCAACAACAAGACCAACGGTGTCACCCAGCGACGCTGGCTGGCTTGGTGTAATCCAAAACAGAGTCAGTTGATCAGCGACAACATTGGCGATGATTGGGTGACACATCTTCACCACCTGGCAAAACTCAAGCCCTATGCTGATAAGGCTGCGTTTCGCAAACAGTGGCGTGAAGTAAAACAGGCTAATAAACAGCGCCTGGCCGAAATGGTAAAAGTGGATTGCGGTGTTGAATTTACTACCAATGCAATGTTCGATGTGCAGGTCAAACGCATCCATGAATATAAACGCCAGCTGTTGAATTTACTCCATGTGATTCATCTATACGACCGTATCAAACGCGGTGATATAGATAACTGGACACCGCGTTGCGTACTGATCGGCGGCAAGGCCGCGCCAGGTTATGCCATTGCCAAGCGCATTATCAAGCTGATCAATAACGTGGCCTTCATGATTAACCATGACCCAATGGCGCAAGACAAACTTAAGGTCGCATTTTTGCCCAACTATCGTGTCACCGCGATGGAATTAATTTGCCCCGGCACTGACCTGTCGGAACAGATTTCCACTGCCGGTAAAGAAGCCTCAGGCACCGGTAATATGAAATTTATGATGAATGGCGCCATCACTATTGGCACGCTTGACGGTGCCAATATCGAAATTCGCGAAGAGGTTGGCGACGACAGCTTCTTCCTCTTCGGTCTTAATGCACAAGAAGTGACGGAAACACGTCCACACTACAACCCGGACGCCATTATCGCTGCCGATGAGGATCTCGGTCGTGTGATGAAGCTGTTGGACTGTGGCCATTTCAACCAATTCGAACCCGGTTTGTTTGACGATATTATCAACTCGATCCGCAACCCGCATGACCCATGGCTCGTCGCGGCAGACTTCCGCAGCTTCATCGATGCCCAGCAACGTGTCGCAGAAGCGTACCAAGACCAAGAGCGATGGACCCGCATGAGCATTCTCAATGCAGCCTGCAGTGGAAAATTCTCCACCGACCGTACCATGCAGGAATATAACGAAGATATATGGGGATTGGAGCCTGTAGCGCCTTAACTAGTCGCATGAACAGCTGAGGAGGGTGCGCAATGCGCACCCTACGTCCTTGGTGTTGGATATCTCAATGGGACGCATTGCGCCCCTAATTAGGTCGTTGCGGGACTAAACCAATTCCCAAACATTGTTGAAGTTGGCATGCCGTAACCGTTGCCGAGTATTACTGTCTTCATGTGCAATGCCGTCGATACTGTAGCGGATGTCACTGTTAACCGGCCCCCAGAGGTGGTAGCTGTGTTCGACCAGGCCGCTGACCAGGAGTGAACAGTCCACTTGATGTGCTTTGCGGTGTAGTTGTGCGGGGCGGGCGGCGCCTTCGTGGCCGAGTCGGTCGGGATGGCCTTTGCTGTAGTCTGAGACGTACATCGCCAGATCACCTTTGTTGTGATAGATGGTGATGCTGCGGGTGAGTTCGTGTAAATCCGACATCGCCTTGTCCTTATCAAGTACGTCGTCATCTACATCCGGGGCGCAGAGAAAGATGTGGGAAAACAGGCGGGGCAAATTTTTACCGTTGGAGAAGTCCCGCATGCGTGCCAGTGTGTTTTGAAGTACGTAACTGCCCATGGAGTGACACAAGAGATGCAGTTCTTGATCACATAGTGGGTTGTCTGTTTTGGCGTAATCGGTTTTGAGTTCAGTGAGAAAATCGCGCAACTTTAATAAGCCACGGCCAAAGGCGTAACCTGAGCCCTTCGCTTCTGTGCGATCGGATTTATATGAGACGAAGGGTAATGCCTTGCCATCCGAGGGCCAAGTGAATAGTACCACCAAAATCTCTCTACCGTCGTTGAAAGCGCTGCGGTTGAGCATGAGTTGCAGTGCCAGGGCTGCGCCAACGGCTTGATGCCAGTCTACGTTGAAGCCGTGGATGTAGATCAGTACATCTGATTGATTCAGCATGGCCTTGCGCAAATCATCGAACATGGAGTCTGAGCCGAACTTGGCATTGGGCTGGTGAGTGTCGGAGATGCTTCGATTGATTTTTTCACGATAGGCTTTGATGGTGCAGGCGTCACGACTGCACTTGGCTAAGTAGTCGGCTAGCTTTTCCCCGTCGCCGGCGTCACTTTGATTGGCCTTTTTGCGTTTTAGATGTGTATTGATTGTGTTTGAGTCGGCTTGCAGACTCACCTGGCCAAAACGCAGATTTTCCATGCCATCGCTACTGAACTCGGTGCCATATTCGTCGGGCTTCCAGCGGTTCGTACCTTGATGGCGGCGGTTGGTGGCATAAAACATTTTCAATCTCATCTGCAACTCTCCCTGTTTATTTTTCCGCTTTAATACAAGTTGTATGAATCATCTCTATTGATTCAGCGGTGCTTTATTATCTGGATGTCCAGTATCGAATATACTTGTTAACTTGAGTGAAACTGTCAACATTCTTTTTCAGATCCATGCCTGATTTAATTTCCAGATTTCGCTATTTTGAATTAGCTGGCCATTGGCAGCTGTTTCGAGAGGTTTAACGCCCGTTTGCGGGTGGTGTTAAGGTCGAGTATGGGCAGGGGATAGTCTTTGCCGATGTGCACATGGCTGCTGAATTGTATTTCGTCGGGGGTGAGCCAAGGGGTGTGTAGCCAGCGGGTGGGTAACTTGGCGAGCTCGGGCACCCAGTGACTTAAATAGAGCGCGTTAGGATCAAATTTTTCACTCTGTCGTATGGGATTGAAGATTCTAAAATAGGGTGCGGCGTCCAAACCGCAACCGGCGACCCATTGCCAGTTGAAACTATTACTGGCCAAGTCCGCATCCACCAGAGTATCCCAAAACCAGCGTGCCCCCTGCTGCCAGGAGATGAGCCCGTTCTTGGTCAAAAACGAGGCAACGACCATGCGCACGCGATTGTGCATCCAGCCGGTCTGCCAGAGCTGGCGCATGCCGGCGTCAATGATGGGGAAGCCCGTTTTGCCTTGTTGCCAGGCGCTGAATAAGCATTCGTCATGTTGCCAGGGAAAGTGTTCAAAACGTTTATTGAGTACTTGATCTGTGATGTAGGGAAAATGGTAGAGGCTGTGGTTGGCGAATTCACGCCATCCCAGTTCCTGGATAAACGTTTCTGCGCCGCGGCTGCTGTTGGCAGCTGTGTGATCGATAAAAGTATTTAGAACGGCGGCGGCCACCTGGCGTGGACTGATTTCACCAAAGGCAAGATGGGGCGAGAGACGGGAGGTGCCCGATTTGCCGGGAGTGTCGCGCCCGCTGTCATAGGTCTCGAGTGCGGTGTCGCAAAACTCATGCAAGGTTTCAAAGGCGCTGGCTTCACCCGGCTGCCAAGATTGTCTCAGGCCATGGTCCCAGGGGATGTCCGGCAATAAGCCAAGTGTTTCGATATTTTCAGATGCCAGTGTCAGCGGCGACAATCTTGAGGGGGTAGGCAGAGGCGGTTCACCCAGGCCTAACTGTTGGCAGGTATGCCAGAAACGGCTGAAGACACGATAGGGTTTTTGTTCTTTTGTGAGTACAGTGCCGGGTTTGTATAGCAGTGCACCGTCGAATTCATGCACGCGGATACCCTGTTGTTCGAGCGTTTGTTTGATCTGCCGGTCGCGCTTGAGCAGCTGCGGTTCGTAAAGTCGGTTCCAGAAGATCTCGGAGGCCCCGCTTTCCGTGATCAGTTTTTGCAATGCATCCAAGCTAGGTCCAAAACGAATTAGCAACTGGCTATTTCGTTTTTTTAACGCATGGTCCAGCGCCTTCAGGCTGTGGTGACGCCACCAGTTGCTTGCCGCGCCGGGCGCCCAGGGGGCAGCTTCTTCTGGGGCGTGAATGTATGCGGGGATAACTGCATCTGAACCTTGTGTAGCATGGTAGAGAGCTGGGTTATCCGTTAGGCGCAGGTCTTGACGCATCCAAACAATACGAGTCTTCATTTTATTTCTCATGATGGAAAAGAAGCGGGGCTGATTTCCGTTTCAATTCGTTTTAGTGCGTGGGGGATATCAACGCCGAGAGGAATGGCACCGGCAGAAATAATTGCACTGTTAAACTGCAGTGCGGTTTGGCCGCCAATGAAAATTGGGATATCCACGGCATTTACCAAGGCAGGCAGTTGCTCGCTGAGCACCTTGTCTGCGGGTTTGATAGAGCCTGAGAGCAAAACACCTTTGGCCCCGGTGTGCAGCGCAGGTTGCTGGATCTCGCTCAGGGGCGTGTTGGCCCCAAGCAGGATGATGCGATAGCCACGCGCCATGACTGATAAGCTGGCCAGAAGGATGCCAGTTTCGTGATGCTCTCCGGGTAGGCAGGCGGCGATGAGTAGTGGGCCCTTAGCTCGGCTGGCCTCGTGGTGAAAGCGAGCCCCCAGCTTGTTACGCATGTAGGCACCGAAGAAATGTTCTTCGGCGACGCTGCCTTCGCTGGCTGCCCAGCGATCTCCCAGTGTTTTTAGTAAAGGTAAAACCAGCCAGCTGGTCACCATATCGATGGGGTGAAGAGAAAGCGCTTCGTTATAGGTAGCGTCAATGCCTAGGTCATCAAAACGAACAATCGCATTCAGCATCCGTTGCTGATAGCTCAACCAAGGGCTTTGTGCCGGTGATTCGGGTTCTCGTTGATCAATGTAGGGCTTGACCTGGCTGATGGCGATACCCTTGTTCAAAACCTCTACAACCCGATTGATGAGATCTATGTCGCCCTGGGTATAAAGACGATGGCCCTTTTCAGTGCGCAAAGGCTTAATCAGGCCATAGCGCCTTTCCCAAGCGCGCAACGTAATCGGGTTGACCCCGGTCAGATTGGAGACGGTCCTTATCGGGTAGAGGCCAGACTCCTTCTCTTGTGGCGCAGTCTCAATCATGATTGTTCTCCATAATTCTAATTGCACAAAAATTGTATAGTTGAAATTTTGAAAAATTAGTCAATAATCATTATTAATTAGTTTGATGTATATTGTTTGTATAAGTTCATTCTAGCAGGAGGTAAAGAAAAATGAAGCAGGTTATTAAGACAATTTGGGTGCTGTCAGCATTCTTATTCCTAGTGCTACCGGCACAGGCGGCAGACCATGCCTGTTCTGAAATTCTTAATTTCGAACGTAAGCCGCTGGCCGATGAGGGCAGAATTAACTTGTGTGAGCAATATCAGGGCAAGGTCATCGTGGTGGTCAATACCGCGAGCAAGTGTGGTTTTACCTATCAGTATGAAGGGCTGGAAGAGTTATACAGTCGTTACAAAGATGAGGGTTTAGTGGTGTTAGGTTTTCCATCCAACGACTTTGCCAACCAAGAGCCGGGTGACGACAAGCAGATCGAGACGTTCTGCCGCTTGACCTATGGGGTCAAGTTTCCCATGTTTGCCAAGACACATGTGGCGCGCGGCACGCAAGACCCACTGTATAGGGCGCTGGCCAGGGCATCAGGCGTGTATCCAGCTTGGAATTTTCACAAGTACCTGATCGATCGCCAGGGGCGTTTAGTCTCAAACTACCCGAGCCGTTCTGAACCGTTAGGTGGCGAATTGGAAACAGCGGTTAAGGAGTTGTTGTAAAGTGAGGTGATCTAGCTGGGTGTGAGCACCTGCCTTTTGGCCTTGGCGGACCATCGAGGTTACGGCAAGGTGCTCTATACCGCGGTGAGCATTTTCTAGGCCTCGCGTAAGTGAGAATAATCAAGCGTAGATCGCATGAATTGAACTCAATCGTATCGGTCGTGTTATCTGGTCATGACTATCAAGGGTTGCTGAAATTCGATCTCAAACAGATTTGCAAATCAGTTCTCTGCCTGTCAGGACTTATTCGAGCCCTAACCGCAAAAACCGGGGCTGCGCAATGCGATCTGAAAATTTTTTTCACCTTAGCCCTTGAAACCGGGCAAAGCGTCCCAATCTCTCAGCCCGACGCCCTCCTTTAGAGAGGGCTGGTTTTTTGAATTTTTCATTTAAACAATAACTTATGTGTTTCTTCAGGAGGAACGTACTGTGAATATTCGTCCTTTGCATGATCGCGTTGTGGTTAAGCGCTTGGATAGCGAAGAGAAAACTGCTGGTGGCATCGTGCTGCCCGGTTCAGCTCAGGAAAAGCCCATGATGGGCGAGATTGTAGCCGCGGGTGCGGGTCGTGTGCTGGATAACGGCGACAAGGCTGCTCTCGAAGTCAAGGTTGGCAACAAGGTACTATTCGGCAAGTTTGCCGGTACCGAGGTCAAGATCGACGGTGACGACCTGTTGGTCATGCGCGAAGAAGACATCTTCGCGATTGTTGAATAAGAATTTCTGGAATTATTTAAGAGGATATAAACAATGGCTGCTAAGGAAATACTTTTTTCTTCTTCAGCGCGTCACAAAATGCTGGACGGTGTAAACGTTCTGGCTGACGCAGTTAAAGTAACGCTGGGCCCTAAAGGCCGTAACGTTGTTCTAGAAAGGAGCTTTGGCGCTCCTGTTGTCACCAAAGATGGTGTATCAGTTGCCAAAGAGATCGAGCTGGAAGACAAATTCGAAAACATGGGTGTGCAAATGGTTAAGGAAGTTTCTTCCAAGACTGCTGATGTGGCCGGCGACGGTACCACCACTGCGACCGTTCTGGCGCAGAGCATCATGAACGAAGGTGTGAAGGCTGTTGCTGCTGGCATGAACCCGATGGACCTGAAACGCGGTATCGACAAAGCAGTGACTGTTGCGGTTGAAGAGCTGAAGAAGATGTCAAAGCCTTGTACCGATAGCAAGTCTATCAACCAAGTAGGCACTATCTCTGCTAACTCTGATGTGGTTATCGGTCAGATCATTGCTGATGCTATGGACAAGGTCGGCAAAGAAGGCGTTATCACTGTTGAGGAAGGTTCAGGTCTGGAAGATGAGCTGGACGTGGTTGAGGGCATGCAGTTTGATCGTGGTTACTTGTCGCCTTATTTCGTTACAAACACCGACAAGATGCAGGCTGAGCTGGACGAGCCTCTGATTCTGATCTGCGATAAGAAAATCTCCAACATCCGTGAGCTGTTGCCACTGCTGGAAGGTGCTGCTAAGTCTGGCAAGCCACTGATGATTATTGCTGAAGATATCGAAGGCGAAGCCCTGGCGACACTGGTCGTCAACAACATGCGTGGCATTCTGAAGGTCTCTGCAGTCAAGGCGCCTGGTTTTGGTGACCGTCGCAAGGCCATGCTGCAGGATATCGCTATTTTGACTGGTGCAACTGTGATCAGTGAAGAAGTTGGCCTGAGTCTAGAAGCGGCTACCCTGGATGATCTGGGTAACGCCAAGAAGATCGTTATCAGCAAAGACAACACTACTATCGTTGATGGTGCTGGTGTTAAAGCTGAAATCGAAGCCCGCGTGACACAGATCCGTGCCCAGCTGGCTGAGACTTCTTCAGATTACGACAAGGAAAAATTGCAAGAGCGTGTGGCCAAACTGGCTGGTGGTGTTGCGGTGATTAAGGTCGGTGCTGCCACTGAAGTTGAAATGAAAGAGAAAAAAGATCGCATCGACGATGCCCTGCACGCGACTCGTGCTGCGGTAGAAGAAGGTGTGGTGCCGGGTGGTGGTGTTTCCATGATCCGTGCCCTGCAGGCCATTACAGATCTGAAGGGTGCCAACCACGACCAGGATATCGGCATTAAGATTGCCTGTCGTGCCATGGAAGAGCCACTGCGCCAGATCGTAGCCAACTCGGGTGATGAACCTTCAGTCGTTGTTAACAAGGTAAAGGAAGGCAAGGGTAACTTTGGCTTCAATGCCGCGACTGGCGAATATGGCGACATGTTTGAAATGGGTATCCTGGACCCAACCAAGGTAAGTCGTTCTGCCCTGCAAAACGCCGGTTCAATCGCAGGTCTGATGTTGACCACTGAAGCGATGGTTGCCGACAAGCCGCAAAAGGAAGGCGCTGCTCCAGCAATGCCTGACATGGGCGGCATGGGTGGTATGGGCGGCATGATGTAATCATCAGCCCATTCGCTGTGCTAAAAAGCCCCGCCCTTACCGGCGGGGCTTTTTTGTTTTGAACTATGCTAAAGCTTAACAGGAGGGGAGTATGAACTCAGGCGAGGCCGGGCTGGTTATCATTGGCGATGAACTGCTATGTGGCAGTCGTCGCGACAGGCATCTTGAACATGTGCTTGAAACCCTGCTGCCAATCCATTGGCGGCTGGCGTGGGTCAAAATGCTGCCTGATGACGAGTCGCTGTTATGTGACCAGTTGGCTCAAAGCATCAACGCTGACTTGCCTGTATTCTGTTTTGGCGGCATCGGTGCTACGCCTGACGATGTCACCCGACAGAGTGCCGCCCGTGCTGCCGGGGTGCCATTGGTGACGCATGCGCAGGCGGTTGCCGAAATCGAGGCCCAGTTTGGTGAAGCGGCGTATCCCAAACGTATTCGTATGGCCGACTTGCCCGATGGTTGCCAGCTGATTCCCAACCCAGTCAACCGGGTGCCGGGTTTTACGTTTAATTACCATCACTTCCTGCCGGGCTTTCCTGAGATGGCCTGGCCCATGCTCGACTGGGTATTAAAGCAACATTACCAGCTTGCACTAGCACCTCTGCAGGAGCGTTCTCTCAAGGTGTTTGATGTGGGTGAGAGTGAATTGATTGATCTGATGGAGGCGCTGATTGCTCGGCACCCGGACGTCAAGTTGTTCAGCTTGCCTCATCTTGGCCAGCATCGTCATATTGAACTGGGCTTTCGTGGTCGCGTCGGTGTCGAGCAGGCCTTTGCTGAGCTGAGCGCACTGTTACAGCAAGCGGGTATCACAATTAAATTGTAATGAAGCGGCGTTGTTCCACGCCATTTTTAACGGCTGGCTATCCATACTCAATCAATCTAAAAAAGTGATTGTGTAATTTTCATTTCTGACTTATAAAGTGCCCGGAAATTAAAGCTGGGATCATTCTGGGCGATACAGAATGTGACGTGTTAGGAAGTATATGTTTTTTGTCTCGCAATAGTAAATGCAGGAGCGAAGTATGCGTGATGATGACGATGATGATTTAGTTGCGGATGACAATGATGCGTCAGGCGATGACGAAGAAGTCCTAGAGCCTGTTAACGAGGCTACTAAAACTAAAAACAAGTATGAAGCGCGGCGTAAGCTTGAACGTATGAGAGAACGAAAGGAGCTGCTCAAGCAATTGGGTGACGACTGGACAGGCGACATGTTGGGCGACGAGTTTTAAGGTGCATTTTATTCCAGCCATTGCCGGATGGTTGGAATAAAATGCACCGCACCTTCCAGGATGCCAGCACTATAATTACCATTCATGCCCATAAAATCTCCTTGGGCAAGATAAAGCCGGTCTGAATTATTTTGTTGTGCCGCCAGTGCAAGCGCTTGCTGCTGAACATCGTCACGTGCATTGGCCACCAATACTGAATTCACTGGGCTGGCCAGCACCGGCAGGTCATTGCCGCTGTCACCTGCAAATACAACCTGTTCAGGTTCATATCCCTTTTGCTTGATTAGAAACTCTATGGCGTGCAACTTGGTGGCGTTTTGCGGCAGTACATCCAGCAGGCCTACATGTTCCAGATCGTCAATACTCCAGATCAGGCTGGCGCGGATGTCGTGTGCTTGCAGACGTTGTTGCATATCTGCCATCAATGCTTGAAGCGCGCAATCTTGAGGGGCGTAGTAGCTCAGTTTGAAAGTGTTTTGTTTTTCCACTTCTTGTTGGTTGAGTATGTCGATGTCTTTAAACAACTCAGCAAGCTGGTCATGTCTTAAACCGGCCCAGCAGGGGGCGATTTCATCTTGCCATTGCTGCCACAACTGCCAGTCGCCATCATTAATTTCATAAATGGTGCTGCCCACATCACCCAGCACATAATTCGGAATAGGTAGCTCATAACGCTCGATGGCCTCGGTCACAAGCGCCTTGTGGCGCCCGGTGACATAGGCAATGTCGACCTCGGGGCGCTGTGACAACTTGCGAAAGAGTGCTCTGGCCCCGGGTGATTCAGGTTGTTCACCGTTGGGTAGCAGGGTGCGGTCGAGGTCGGTACAAATCAGAGTTCTATTGTGCAAAGTCTCAGGCCTGGCTAGGTGATGGTTGAGTCAGTGTAAGGCAATTACCAGTTCACGGCAAAAGCAGCTTGCGCATCTTAATGTTTGGTTATAATGCTGCGTGTTTTTATGTTTTGTGAAAGTGAATTGATGTCTTCATTCCGCCATTATCAGTTTTTACCTCGTTTGTTTGTTGCCTGGAGTTTGTTAAGCGCCTGTTTCTCGAATGCGAATGCCGCTGGTTTTTATCTGATTGATCAGAGTGTCACCAATATGGGCACGGCCTATGCTGGTGGCGCAGCCATGGCCGAGGATGTTGGTACGATCTATTTTAATCCGGCCGGTCTGTTACGTTTGCAACAGGGCCAGTTGATTGGAGGCTTGAATTTTATCCTCACGCCGGAGTCTGAGTTCCATGATTATGGCTCCAGCCATCTGCTGCTGGGTCAGGGTGGTCTGGGCAGTGATGAAGGCGGCAATGGCGGGGTCTCCGGTGTGGTGCCCAATTTTTATGTTTCAGCGCCCTTGTCGGATTCTGTTTCGGCCGGGCTAGGTGTGAACGCCCCTTTTGGCTTGTCGACTGAATATAATCCGGGCTGGATCGGCCGTTACCACGCGGTTAAATCAGACTTGAAGACCATTAATATCAACCCGGCGCTTGCCTTCAGGCTCAATCAGCGAATTAGCCTGGGTTTCGGAATTAACTACCAGTACATCGAGGCCGAGATCAGCAACGCCATCGATATCGGCACGCTCAACGCTTTGCCGGCGGCCGCGGGTGGTTTTGGTGGTGCGTACAATGCTCTAGGTCTGTCGCCCGCAGCTGCGGATGGTTTTGTAACGCTTGATGGTGATGACTGGAGCTGGGGTTATAACGTTGGTCTGTTGATTGAGTTGGATGAGAAGACTCGTTTCGGTTTTTCCTATCGTTCTAAAATTTCGCATTCCCTACAGGGGCAGGCCGATTTCACTATTCCTGGCGGTGGTGTGATCGAGTCATTTAGTGGTCTGTTTGTCGACACAGGTGTGCAATCAGCTGTCGCATTGCCGGCGATTGCCTCTGCCAGTGTCTGGCATGCACTTGATTCACGCTGGGCGCTGATGGCCGATCTCAGCTGGACTGAATGGAGCAATATCCACGAGTTGCGTTTTGATTTTGTTTCAGCCCAGCCGGATGGCGTGACGACTTATCAGTGGCGCAATACTCGCCGTTATGCAATTGGTACCAGTTACTCAAGTTCAGGCCAGTTCATTTATCGTTTCGGGATTGCCTATGATGAAACCCCGATTCCCAATGCGCAATTGCGCAATCCACGCCTGCCGGGAGAAGATCGTGTCTGGTTTGCCGTCGGTCTGGGATATCAGTTTTCGTCCCGGCTGAGTTTTGATTTTGCTTACGCTCATCTGATGGCCAGGGATCCAGCGATTCGTAAAACTGCCACAAGTGAGGATGCCTTGCTCGGTGGGCTAAATGGCGATTACGAGGCCAGTGGTAATACGCTCAGTGTTCAGCTGAAGTGGCTGGTTGAATAACCCCGCTGCCATTGTGTTGGCGGCGGGGGGAGGCATTGTAGTGGCTAGGGAGTCTCTGATTAATTCATGAGCGGTTGCTGTGCGGCTAAAATTTCCAGCTTCTGTGTTGCAAATTTTGGCAATAGTCTCGCTATTACCTGCGCTTTGCGCCTTGAATCTAAAAATTTTGACTCACCCATCATTTCGCCCAGAATTAATCAGAGGCGCCCTAGAATTTACTACCCAGATAAATACCAAGACTGTTTGCATCGAGCTTGGTATTGCCGGTTTCATAATCCATCGCCTTGAGCTTGAAACCGATATAGGTATCGGTGGTCATGGTAGTTGACTTAGCCTGGGAGAAAATGTAGTTATATTGCACGAAAACACCTGTGGCATCGTCAAATTTCGTATTGCTGCAGCCGCCGGAATCGAAACAGATTTCATAAGAGGGATTAAGATAAGCGCTTAGGCCTGCTCCCAACTCATGTCTGCTAAAGCGATTAAAGGCGCCCAGCTCCAGTGGAAAAACGTCCGTATCCGCCTCGCCATTGGGCGATGTGAATTCAACCGCATTAAACATGTAATGCAACATGAGGCGCAGGCTCAGCGATGAATCGGCGTGTGAAAAACTGGCACCTGCACCAAACACAATACCGCCACCGGCGCTGAGGTCAGTCGTGGTTGTTGTGACCAGATCGTCTCCGCCGAATTCATAACCTATGGTTAGCAGGGGTTCGAGTTCGGCATGACTAAGCGTAGAGGCGGTGAGTGCCAGGATAAATACGGAAGACTTGTGAAACAACATGTTGTAACCCCTTCAACTTTTAAATACTACGAGGGCAGGATTATCGGTATTTTTTATTTGTAGGGCAAATAAAAAAACGGGCCTTGTTGTGAACAAGGCCCGTTGATAGTCTAGCGAAAGCGTTGCTTAGGCAGACAATATTTTATGTGCTGCTGCCACTGCTACGCCACGCTCAACCGGCGCGTTCATGCGACCAAGCACGTCATCCAATGCATTCAGGCATAGATAGACATTGCGTGCGTTACAGGCGTGCCCCATAAGTCCGATACGCCAAACCTTGCCAGCCATTACACCCAGACCAGCACCAATCTCAAGCGAGTAATCATTCAAAAGAGTCGCGCGCACAGCCGCATCATCTACACCGTCCGGAATAGTGATGGCATTCAATTGTGGTAGACGGTCTTCCTCGTGAACGATAAAGTTCATACCCATGGCTTCAAGGCCTGCACGCAGTGCCTGATGGTGTTTGGCGTGACGTGCCCAAGCGTTTTCCAGGCCTTCTTCTTTTAGGATGACAAGCGATTCGTGCAAACCATAGAGTGCATTGATGGGCGCGGTATGATGGTAAGCGCGTTTGCCTTCACCGCCCCAATAACCCATGACCAGGTTCAGGTCGAGGAACCAACTCTGCACTTTAGTTGAACGGTTGCGTACTTTTTCCAACGCGCGTTCGCTGAAGCTGACCGGTGACAGGCCAGGTGTGCAGGAAAGACACTTTTGTGTGCCAGAGTATATTGCATCGATTTTCCAGTCATCCACAAATATTGGTGTGCCGCCCAATGAGGTTACAGCATCAACAATGGTGAGGCAGTCATGCTTGTGCGCGATCTCCACAAGCGTCTTGGCATCGGATTGCGCACCGGTAGATGTTTCGGCATGCACGAAGGCGACGATCTTGGTATCCGGATTTGCCTTTAGCGTATCTTCTAATTTTTGTGGACTGACTGCCTTGCCCCATTCATCCTCAACCATCACTGGGGTGCCACCACAGCGCTCGACATTCTCTTTCATGCGGCCACCAAATACACCATTTTGGCAGACGATGACCTTGTCGCCCGGTTCGACCAGATTGACGAAGCAGGTCTCCATGCCGGCGGAACCTGGAGCCGAGACCGGCATAGTCAATTCGTTTTCGGTTTGAAAGGCATATTTCAGCAGTCCTTTCATTTCATCCATCATGCCAACAAAAACAGGGTCGAGATGGCCGATGGTCGGGCGTGACATGGCTTCGAGGATGCGTGGATTAACATCCGAAGGGCCCGGGCCCATCAGGGTGCGTTGTGGGGGATGAAAAGATTTTGTCATTGTGGTGCCTCTCTCTGATTGTTGCTTCTCTAATTGTATTGCGCGCACGGCGCACCTTCATTCAAAAAAATCAAATGGGTGCGCAGTGCGCGCCCTAACTTTTATTGATAGCTATTATCCAAAAGCTCTATCCAGTGGTTTACTGGAATATTTGCTGCAGAGTCTAGATGCATCTGGCAGCCGATATTTGCTGTGGCAATGATATCCGGTTGGCCGCTTTCCAGTGCATTGAGTTTATTGTTGAGTAATTGTTGTGACAGTTCTGGCTGCAGCAGGGTATAGGTGCCGGCGGCACCGCAGCAGAGATGACCGTCGGGCACAGGGGTCAGTGTGTAACCACACTGTTGCAGAATCGATTCTACTGCGCCACTCAGTTTTTGTCCGTGCTGCAACGTGCAGGAAGATTGATAAGCAACTTTAACGCCCTTGCCGTTGGCAGCAAATTCGCTTAGGTCTTCTTCACGCAAAATCTCGCTCAGGTCACGGGCCAGATTGCTGATATGCATCGCCTTGCCGGCATAGTTGGGATCATCTTTCAGTTCCTGTCCATACTCTTTCACCATCAGGCCGCAACCGCTGGCAGTCATTACAATGGCCTCGATGCCGTCTTCCACATAAGGCCACCAGGCATCGATGTTGTTGCGCATGCGCTGTTTGGCGGTGTCGCCATCTGACAGGTGTTGATTGATGGCGCCACAGCAACCGGCTTTTTCAGCCACAACCAGCGAAATACCTAGTGTGTCCAAAACGCGCGCAGCTGCGGCATTGGTGTTGGGTGTGGTCAGGGGTTGTATGCAGCCTTGCAGCACCAGCATGCGGCGCTGATGTTGTGAGTTTGGAAAAGGCTGGGCCGGTTTTGGTTTGGGCAGTTTGTTCTTTAGCTGGGCTGGCAGGAAGGATTTGACTAGTTGTCCTGCTTTTATAGCGAGATTAAGTCGTCTCGGGTTCGGCAACACTTCGAGCAGGGCTTTGCGCAGCATCTTGTCGGCAAAGGAACGCGGTGCTTTTTCTTCCATTAGATTGCGGCCGATGTCCACCAGCCGGCCGTAACGCACACCCGAAGGGCAAGTGGTTTCGCATGAGCGGCAGGTCAGGCAACGATCCAGGTGTAGGCGTGTTTTTTCTGTCGCCGCGTTGCCTTCTAGCAGCTCTTTAATTAAATATATTCTTCCGCGAGGGCTATCCAACTCAGAGCCGAGAATTTGATATGTCGGGCAGGTAGCCGTGCAAAAACCGCAATGCACACAGCTGCGCAAAATGTCGTCAGCTTCGGCGATCTCGTCCTTGTCTTTCAGTGCTGGGTCAATACAAGTCTGCATGCTTACATTCCTGAGTACATGCGGCCGGGGTTGAAGATGTTGCTTGGATCAAAGCTGTTTTTAAGCCGTTGATGTAATACCTTCAAGGGTTGGGGTAGGGGTTGGAATACCTCGCTGTAACGATCACCGCCACGAAACAGACTGGCATGACCACCAAATTGTTGCACCACAGCGCGGATGCGTGCAGCGTCGGTATTACTCAATAACCAGCGCTGGGCGCCGCCCCAGTCCAGCAACCATTCGCCGTCGATTGGTAAGGCCGGTGTGCCTGGTTTTACCGCAATGCGCCACAGCGGTTTGTCGCTGTTAAAGAATGACAGCTCATGTTCACGCAAGTGTTGCCAAAAATGGCTACGGCCACTCAATGTTTCACCAGGTAACTTATTCTGGGCATCAATCACTGATTGTTCGCTGCCAGCGAGGCGTACATAACACTGGCCCTTGTAGTAACAGGCGGCATCTACCGGCAGTGCTTTGCTCAGTAGTCCGCTCATGAAACCAATTGCCTCAGCTTCGCTGCATTCATGAAACAGGGTGGTTGAGGTGGCTGGCCGCGGTAGCACTTTTAGGCTTAACTCGAGCAATACACCGAGCGTGCCGTAGGCACCGACCATCAGGCGGGAGACGTCATAACCGGCGACATTTTTAATGACCTGTCCGCCAAAGCGCAAGATCTCGCCCTTGCCGTTGAGTAGTTTGCAGCCCAGCACAAAATCTCGCGCCGCGCCGACATACGGTCGGCGTGGGCCCGACAGGCCACAGGCGATGGTACCGCCCAGCGTGGCGTATTCACTAAAATGTGGTGGTTCAAAGGCCAGCATTTGACCACTCTCTGTTAGTTTGTCTTCGATGATCTGCATGGGCGTGCCTGCACGGGCAGTGATAACCAGTTCGCGCGGGTCGTAATCCACAACACCGCTGTGTTGGGTGATATCCAATGTTTCGCCATCGCTAACTCGACCCAGAAAGGTCTTGCTGCCACCACCGCTGATCTTGAGTCTGCGTCCTTCTTTAGCAGACTGCTGCACCTGGGATATCAGCAGTTCATCGATGCTGCTGGTCATCAGAAACGTTCCAGTTCGGGGTGGGGCAGCTGGCCCTTATGAACGTGCATGGCACCGAACTCAGCACAACGATGCAGGGTGGGCACAGCCTTGCCTGGATTCAATAGCCCTTCGGGGTCAAAGGCGGCCTTAACCGCGTGGAACTGGCTTAGTTCGGCAGATTCAAATTGCATACACATCTGATCGATTTTCTCTGTGCCGACGCCGTGTTCACCGGTGATAGTGCCGCCCACCTCAACACATAGCTCCAGGATACGACTGCCAAATTCTTCGGTGCGCTCCAGCTCACCAGGCTTGTTGGCATCGAACAGGATGAGTGGGTGCAGGTTGCCGTCACCCGCATGAAAGACATTTGCTACCAGTAGGTTGTATTCCTCTGACAGCTCGCGCATACGGCGCAATACTTTCGGCAGTTGGCTGCGTGGGATGGTGCCGTCCATGCAGTAATAATCCGGCGAGATTCGGCCGACGGCGGGAAAGGCTGACTTGCGTCCCTTCCAAAACATTTGCCGTTCGGTTTCGTCCTTGGCGGTGCGTACCTCGGTGGCGCCATGTTGTTTCAATACTTCACGTGCCACCATAATTTGTTCAGAGACTTCGGCATTGGTGCCATCCAGTTCACACAACAAAATGGCCTCGGCCTCGCGTGGATAACCGGCATGGACGAAATCCTCGGCGGCCTGAATGGCCAGTTTGTCCATCATCTCCAGACCGGCCGGAATGATACCGGCGGCGATGATGGCACCCACCGCTTCGCCAGCCTTGGCGATGTCATCGAAGGCGGCCAATAGCACCTGGGCCCGTTCAGGCTTGGGTAGCAGTTTCACCGTTACCTCAACAATGATCCCGAGCATGCCTTCGGAGCCTGTCATCAAGGCGAGCAGGTCATAGCCGGGTGCATCCAGGGTTTCGCCACCGATGGTGACAAGTTCGCCGTCGACTGTGACGATCTTCAATTGCAGAATGTTATGCACGGTCAGACCGTATTTGAGACAGTGCACGCCGCCAGAATTTTCCGCCACATTGCCGCCAATGCTGCAGGCGATCTGGGAGGAGGGGTCAGGGGCGTAATAAAGGTTGTGGACTGCGGCTGCTTCGGAGATGGCCAGGTTACGAACCCCGGGTTGCACAGTTGCCATCGCATTTTGCGGGTCAATGTTAAGAATCTGCTTGAACTTGGCCAGGCTCAGCAAAACACCGTCTTCCAGCGGCAAGGCGCCGCCAGACAAACCAGTGCCGGCGCCACGGGCTACCACCGGCACCTTGGCCTGATGGCAAAGGCGCATGATGGTCTGTACCTGCTCAATGGTTTCTGGCAACACCACAACCATGGGTAGGCGCCGATAAACCGACAGGCCGTCACATTCGAAGGGACGCAAGTCTTCTGCTTCGGTCAGCACGGACTCAAAAGGCAGCAGTTGTCGCAGTGACTGGATCAGGTGATCTTTTCCGCTCATTAATCCTCGGAAAAATACTTTAGTAAATTAGTCGGGTATGCAATCTCACCAGAGTTGTGCGGTGATTGCAAGTGTCCCCTGGCCTGTCTGTATCTTGTCCTGTTTAGTTTCAAGCTTGATTTGCCTTGGCTGATTTGTCACTAGACTAGTTCTCAGGTTCTTCCGCTTTCTTCTTGTTCTGATTGATGTTTTTCTTGGGTTTCGGTGGCAGCAGCTTGTTCAGCCGGGCTTTGTCTGTTTTGTCAGCTTTGTCATTGAAGCGATTGATCAATTTGGCTAATTCTTTCTCGTCTTCGCCGGCATTGATATCGCGAAGCACACCCCAGACTAATTGTTTGTCTTCTGGCTGAATACTGCCTTTCATATTCAGCATAGCCTTGGCCAGGTTTTGTTCATTTCGTGTGACATTGGTGCCGCTGGCGATCTGTTTCAGGGTCTGACGTTGAGGTGCATCAGGGGCTATTTGAAGCTTCAAGAGCACATCCGCCATCTGCTGGATGGCACTGCTGGAGCTTGCGGCAACGGCCGTCTGAGCAGAGAAGATGAGAGGTATGAGTAATGCCAATACCAAGGATTTCAACTTCACAGTGATCTTCTCCCTTTGAATAATCCCCGCATACCTTACTTGCATCCAAGGGTGACTGTCCACCGTGCCTAAGCACAGTTGCTTGTTTGTCATTTTTTCTCATGCCTTAAGCGGGTATAGTTGGGCAAAAGAAATTCATAAATTTTATCTCTTGGAGAGTTGATCGTGTCCAGAAAGATAGTCTCACTAGTGTTGTTTTTTAGCTTGACTGCCTGCGCAGTTTCACCCACCGGCCGCAAGCAGCTGGCCTTTATGCCTGATGCCCAGATGATCTCGATGGGAGTGCAGTCATTCGAACAAATGAAGACCGAAACGCCTAAGGTCACCGATGCCGCCATCAACAACTATGTGCAGTGTATCGCCGATGCCATTATCAGCCAGCCTGAGGTGCAGCAGTACAGCAGTTCATGGGAAGTGGTGGTGTTTGATGAAGACTCTGTCAACGCCTTTGCTCTGCCCGGTAGTAAGATCGGTGTCTATAAAGGTCTGTTGAAGGTGGCAGAGACACCAGACCAGGTCGCGGCCGTCATGGGCCACGAAGTCGGTCACGTGCTGGCCGAACACGGCAATGAGCGTGTGTCGCAAAACCTGGCTGTGGGCCAGACCCTGACCTTATTGGAAGGCTGGATGTCAGCCAATAACTCTGCCTATCGCCAGCAGGCCATGAGTCTGCTGGGCTTGGGTTCTCAGGTAGGCATCCTGCTGCCGTTTAGCCGTGCCCATGAAAGTGAGGCCGACGAGATTGGCCAGACTCTGATGGCCAAGGCGGGCTTTGATCCACGCGAGAGTGTGACCCTGTGGCAGAACATGGGCAAAGGTGGTGGCAAGGCGCCGCCTGAGTTCATGTCTACCCATCCGTCTCACGACACACGCATCGAGCAGTTGCGGGCAGGTTTGGCCGAGGCCATGCCAGTTTATAACGCCGCCACAAAACACCGCTGCACAAGGCCTGAGATCAAGTGAGTCAAATTCCTCCTATGTCCAAGCTATGATTGTAGAAAGTGTTACCCATGTCACCGAACACTTGTTACTTATCTTCCCGGTCTATACACAGTCAAGGGGAGGGGGCAAAACTCAGTGAAATTCTCTTAAGTTAAGTATCATTCTGAACTGGATCGCATTGATTTCCCTCCATGCAGCAGAATGGTTTTGCAGGACAAAAAAACTCTATAATGCCTGCTCACCATCGCAAGACCAGCACGCAGCGTGAAGGTAGGCCACAAGCTGTCTCAAATGTATAGAAATAAGTAGAAGGGTTTTTTGGGTATGGAGGATTTTACCCCTTATAGCGCACTCCTTGGAGGTGTGTTGATCGGCCTTAGTGCTGCTTTGTTGTTACTGTTCAACGGCCGTATTGCCGGTGTCAGCGGTATTCTCAGCGGTATCTTTATTCAACCAGCGGGTGACCGGCTCTGGCGTTTGCTGTTTGTCGTGGGCATGATCCTGAGTGGTTTTTTATATCAAATTTTCAAACCTGGCTTATTTACCGATTATGAAGGGGTACCGCTGGCCCTGCTGATCACTGGCGCATTTCTGGTTGGATTCGGCACACGCATGGGCGGCGGTTGCACCAGCGGCCATGGGGTATGTGGTATTGGTCGCGTTTCTCCGCGCTCCATCACGGCCACCTTTGTCTTTATGGGGGCCGGTTTCCTAACTGTTTATATATTGCGTCATGTTGTAGGTGTCGGCTCATGAAACATAATCTTCTCGCTCTGGTGGCCGGAGCCTTGTTCGGCCTGGGCTTGTGTGTTTCTCAGATGGCCGATCCGGCCAAGGTCATCAATTTTCTCGATATTGCAGGCAACTGGGATCCCAGCCTCATGCTAGTGATGGTGGGTGCGCTTGGTGTCACCATCCCTGCCTTTCGATGGATACTTAAATCCGAAGCGCCGTTTTTTGCGCCGGAATTCAATGTTCCCTCAGGCTCAAACGTCGACAGGAAACTGATTTGGGGTGCCGCCTTGTTCGGCATCGGTTGGGGCATGATCGGCTACTGCCCGGGGCCTGCCATTACGGCATTGGGATTTGGCTTGGTGACGCCGGTGATCGTGGTAGCGGCCATGATTGCGGGTTTTATGGCGCATAAATTGTTTTTCGAAGCGAAAGTATAGCCCGATCACGTTGAGTGATCAGCTGATATCAATATAGCCCATCAGCCCTGTTTTCATGTGTTCGATTAGGTGGCAGTGGTACATCCAGCGGCCCGGGTTATCGGCAACGAAGGCGATGCGGATGGTTTCGTATTTTCCCAACATGACGGTGTCGGCTTGATAAGGCTTGATGTCACGCTTGTTGCTGCTAAGCACTGTAAACACAACACCGTGTAGATGGATGGGATGTCTGTATTGGCTGGTGTTGACCAGTTCAAAGATGCAGCTATTGTCTACTTTCAAACGCGCCAGAGGTTCGGGGATGTTGCCTGCTGAGATTCCCGGCCAGGGTTTCTTGTTGATGGCCCAGAAGCTGGGTTTGCCTGATTGGCCCATGGGTGCCACGGCGCCGCTCCAGTCGAAGGTGAAGTTCAAGGTTTCGGCTTGGTTTATATCAGGCAAAGCGATTGGGTTGGCGGGCAGATTTGGAATATTCGTTCGGACCAGTGTTGTTGCGGCCACTGTTTTCAGGGTACAGAGACGTTCCTGACGCATGCCGCGGCGGCGGTTGATGGGTATTTCTACGTTTGTTTCGGAGGGAGCAATCAGGCCGGCATCGATACGCATGCCGGCACCGAGTAGATAACTTACCTGCGGGCGGGCAGGGTTGAGTGGCATGCCGTCATAGGCCAGGTGCTGAACGTCTGGGTGATCAATCCACAGATCATAGGCAAGGGTATTGTCGAGGTTGGCCAGGCGCAAGCGCACGGCACCGCCTGCCGGAATTGGAATGACTGGATCGTGTTCTGAGTTGACGGTTTGCCAGGTGCCCGGTGTACCCATGCGAGCGGCCTTGCGCGGGGTTGAGAGTTGGAGAAATCGGCCGTCGTCATCCAGGCGCCATTTTTTCAATACCAGCGGGATGTCGGCATCGAAGCCAGGGCTTTCCTTTTCATCGACGATTAATAGACCGACCATGCCTTTGCTGAGTTGTTCGACGCTGTTGATGTGGGGGTGATACCAAAATGTGCCGGCATCGGGCACGATGAAATCGTAGAGAAATGTTTCACCCGGTTGTACAGGTGGCTGGGTCAGGTAGGGCACACCGTCCATGGCGTTATCGATGCGGATGCCGTGCCAGTGAATGGTGGTGGCTTGATCCAGTTTGTTGATGAGTTTGATGCGCAGGCGCTGGCCTTGTTTGGCGCGTAGCACGGGTGCAGGGGCCACTCCGTTGAAGGTGAGTGCGGGTGTGGTCTTGCCTGGTTTCAGTTCGACGTTGCTTGCTTCGGCTATCAGCACATAATCAAAAGCGGGTTCGTCTTTGGCACGGAACAGTACACAACCGGGCAGGGCGGCAGCACCAGCCAGGATAGCTGTAGTGCGTAAGAATTCGCGTCTATTCATTATTTACTAACTCTAAGCTTCTTGTATCTGAATTATCGGTTTGTACCGATGTTCCCTCTCCCCCTTGAGGGAGAAGGAACTTTTTGTGCTGGAAGTAGTTGAATCTTTTTATACCTGCAAGCTGCTCGCAATTATTTTAAGAGCGTTTTTCTAGAATGAGATACTCGCCATATGGTTGTCCCAGTGTCCATTTGAGTCGGACATTTCTGCCAGCGGTTTCAGCTGTCCATCGCCGACCCGGTAAGCATAAACACCACCCATGCCACTGCTAAGCAGGAACTCGCCGTTATCCTGACTAGCGGCAATACCACAGCCATCACTCACTTCAACACTGCCGACGTATTTCCCTTCACGTGCCGACCAGAATGTCACAAGATTGCCTTTGGGCGATGAGACAGCAAACCAGTGGCCGGAGGCATCGGCACAGACACTGCCGCAGTAGTTGTGCATTTGTTTG